>JAKAJA010000039.1 GCA_021814085.1 Acidobacteriota bacterium
TATCTTCGACAAGCACCCCGACACGGGCATCTGCAACCTATCCATCTCCATCACGGAGGACCAGGTCTACTTCGTCAACCGTATCGAGTTCACGGGCAACATCCAGACCAGGGACTACGTCCTGCGCCGCAACATGCGCGTCTACGAGCAGGAGATCTTCAATTACGCCCGCTATCAGACGGGGCTCTACCAGCTTAAGCAGACGGGCATTTTCGAGATCAAGGACGACCCCACCGTCACCAAGGTCCCCAACAGCAACACCGTGAACGTCACCGTCAAGGGCAACGAGGCCAACAAGAACGAGCTCCTCTTCGGAGGCGGCTACGGCGGCGTGAACGGCTTCTTCGTCACGGGATCCTTCCGCACCTACAACTTCATGGGCATGGGGACGACCCTCTCCATCAACGCCGACGTGGGCAAGTACCAGAAGCTCTACGCCATCAACTACAGCGACCCGTGGATGTTCGGGAAGCGGATCGGGGGGTCCTTCTCCATCTTCAACTCGCAGCAGCTCTACCTCCAGTTCACCCAAAAATCCAGGGGCGGAAACTTCACCTTCAGTTTCCCCATCGGCGACTTCGCCTCCTGGAGCGTCGGCTACACCTACTCGAAATCCAGCGTCTACAACATCACGGGGGCCGCCTATGTCTCTCCGCAGAACACGGCCTACCTGAACAACTCCGTCACATCCGCCATCACCGCCGGTATCGGCATCAACACGGTGAACAACCCCTTCCGCCCCATGGCGGGTTACAGCGCGTTCTTCAACGTGCTATTCGCCGGCAAGTGGCTCGGCGGACAGAACGAGTACTACAAGCCCAGCGTCTCGGCGTCTCTGTTCCTGCCCACCTGGAAGAAGCAGAATCTGGCGTTCCGCTTCACGGGCGCCTTCCTGGCCGCCTACGACGGCCAGCAGATCCCCATTTGGGAGCGGTACTTCCTGGGCGGCCAGGACTCCCTGAGGGGCTTCGGGGTCCGCTCCATCTACCCCGAGGTCAAGGTGGGCGACTACTACCGCTACTTCGTCGACCCCGCCACGGGAACCATCGAAGGCGGCAACCGTTACTACCTCCTCAATTCGGAGTACGTTTTCCACGTCGTCGAGCAGGTGGACCTCGCCTTCTTCGTGGACGTGGGCAACACGTTCCACGAGCGCCAGGCGATCGAGATCTCCAACTACCGCGCGGACGCGGGCCTGGAGGTGAGGTTCTTCATCCCCACCTTCAACGTGCCCCTGCGCCTCATCTACTCGAACAACATCCACAAGCGGCCTCAAGACGACTTCAGCAACTTCCAGTTTTCCATCGGTCTCACGTTCTAGGCTTTCACGGAGGAGTTATCATGCGTAATTGGGCAACATTCACTCTCGCCACCGCTCTCACCCTCGTCTCCGCCGCCGCTTTCGCCCAGACCCAGACGAAAGTCGCGGTCGTGGAAATGATGAAGGTGGCCAACGAGTCCAAGGAGGGCAAGAAGATCCAGGCGACCCTCAAGAGCTTCCACGATCAGAAGCAGGCCGAGATCTCCGCCAAGGAGGCCGACCTCAAGGCCCTCGAGGACAAGAGCAAGGACCCGAAAATCTCCGACGACAAGAAAGAGGAGATCAAGAGCCAGTTCACCGCCAAGATGTACGAGTACCAGGCCTTCGCCAAGGCGGCGCAGGACGAGATGGAAGGCCGAAGCCAGAAGCTCCAGCAGGACTTCCAGGGCAAGCTCGCGGGCGTCATTTCCAAGTACGCGCAGGCCAAGGGTATCTCCATGGTGGTTGAAAAGAGCGTCACCCTCTTCAGCGCCGATTCGCTCGACATCACGGCGGACGTCATCGCCGAGATGAACAAGGCGTACCCCGGCACCTGATCCAAATGAAGGCCTCCGAGATCGCCGCCCTATTGGGCGCTCGTGTCGAGGGGGACCCGACCGTCGAACTGACGGGAGTGGCCCCCCTCGACCGGGCCTCGGGGCGCGACCTCTCGTTCCTTTCCAACGCCAAATACAAGGGGGCGGCGAGGGACAGCGCGGCGGGCGCCCTGTTGGCCGATTCCGCCGATGGGCTGGCGGGCAGGACGGTCCTGCTCTGCTCCAATCCCTACGCGGCTTTCGCCAAGGCGGTGGCCACCTTCCATCCCCCGCGTCCCGTTGAGCCGGGGATTCACCCAACGGCCATCCTCGGCGTGGGTTGCATGGTAGCGCCGTCGGCCCAGGTGGGTCCCTTCGTGGCCATCGGTGACGGAACGGTGGTGGGAGAAGGGGTCCAAATCGAGGCGGGATGTGTTCTCGGCCGGGACTGCCTGGTGGGGGAGGGCTGCCACCTATACCCGAGGGTCGTCCTCTACGACCGCACGGAGCTAGGAGCGCGCGTCATCTTGCACTCGGGAGTCGTGCTGGGTTCCGACGGCTTCGGTTACGCGCAAGAAGGGGGAAGGCACATCAAGATTCCCCAGGTGGGCCGCGTGCTGGTGGGGGACGACGTGGAAATCGGAGCGAACACGGCGGTGGACCGCGGAGCCCTCGAGGAGACGCGCATCGGTGCCGGAGCGAAAATCGACAACCTCGTGCAGGTCGCCCACAACGTGCAGGTGGGCGAGCACGCGATTCTCGTGGCGCAGAGCGGCATCAGCGGGAGCACACGCCTCGGCCACCACGTGATCTTCGCGGGCCAGTCCGGGGCCGTGGGACACATCCGCATCGGGGACGGGGCACGCGTGGGCGCCAAGTCGGCGGTCACCCACGACGTCCCCGACGGGGCCTTCGTCACGGGGCATCCGGCGCAAGACCACAGGCGTTGGCTCAAGGAGCGGGCCCTCTCGGGCCGGCTAGATGAGTTCTTCCAGAGACTGAAGCGCCTCGAGGCGCGCGTGGGGGAACCGAAGGAGGAGGAGCAGGGATGATGGACGTCGTGGCAATCCAGGGAATTCTGCCCCACCGGTATCCTTTTCTCCTCGTGGACCGCATCCTGGAGATCGAGCCGGGCAAGCGCATCGTGGGCATAAAGAACGTGACCGTCAACGAGGAGTTCTTTCAGGGCCACTTCCCCGGAAAGCCCGTCATGCCGGGCGTCCTCATCATCGAGGCCATGGCTCAGGTGGGAGGCGTCCTCCTCCTCATGGACGTGGAGAACCGCCAGGACAAGCTCGTCTACTTCATGGGCATCGACGAGGCCCGGTTCAGGAGGCCCGTGGTTCCGGGGGACCAGATCCGCTTCGAGCTGGAGGTCCTCCGCCTCAAGGCGAGCGTCTGCAAGCTCCAGGGCAAGGCTTTTGTGGACGGCGCTCTCGTGGCCGAAGCCGTCATCATGTCATCCATGGTGGACAGATAGAGCCGGAGAATCGGTGAACCGGGGAGCCGGAGAAAGAGAAGAAGCTATGGCCATCAATATTCATCCCACGGCGGTGGTTGACCCCGCGGCGAATCTGGGCGACGGCTGCACCGTCGGCCCCCACTCCGTGATCGGCCCAGAGGTTATCCTGGGCGACCGGTGCACGGTGGGGCCCCTCTGCGTGATCCACGGCAAGGTGACCATGGGGACCGGCAACACCCTGGTATCCCACGCGGCCATCGGCGGGCCGCCCCAGGACATCTCCTACGCGGGCGAGCACAGCGAGGTCATCATCGGCGACGACAACGTCATCCGGGAGTTCGTCACCATCAACCGCGCCACCACCAAGGAGAACAGGGTCACCGTCATCGGGAGCAGGTGCCTCTTCATGGCCTACGCCCACATCGCCCACGACTGCCACGTGGGGGACAACGTCATCTTCGCCAACTGCGGAACCCTCGCCGGGCACGTACACGTGGGCAAGCACTCCACCATCGGCGCCCTTTCCGCGGTGCACCAGTTCTGCACCGTGGGCGAGTACGCCTTCGTGGGCGGCGGATCTATCATCACCCGGGACGTCCTCCCCTTCGTTAAGACCGTGGGAGCGCGCGGGGAGGGCCACACGTACGGCGTGAACACCATCGGCCTGCAGCGGAAGGGGTTCTCCACCGAGGCCGTCGAGGCCCTCAAGTCGGCCTACCGCCAGCTCTTCCACTCCAAGATGCTCCTGACCGATGCCCTGCCCCTGGTGGAGAAGGACCTCGGTCACGTCCCGGAAGTCGCCTACCTGATCCGGTTCATCCGCGAATCTAAGCGGGGCATACAGAGGTAATAGAGTCAACGAGCCAACGAGGGAACGAGCCAGCGGCAGAACGCGAGGGCAGGATGGCGAACGAGATCCTTAATATCGCGGTGGTGGGCGTGGGGAGTCTCGGGCAGCATCACGCCCGCATCCTGTCCGATATGCCCGGGGTCAAACTCGCCGGCGTGGCCGACCCCAACGAGGCCCGCGCGGCGGAGATCGCAGGGAAGTACGGCACGGCGCCCTTCGCCTCCCCCGACGCCCTCCCTCCCCTGGACGGCGTGGTCATCGCGGCACCCACGCGCCTCCACTGCGAGCTGGCAAGCTACTTCCTATCGCGCGGCATCGGCGTGCTCTGCGAGAAGCCCATGGCCACTTCGGTGGAGGAGTGCGATGCTATCATCTCGGCGAGGGACGCGGGCAAGGCCCCCCTGCTGGCCGGGCACATCGAGCACTTCAACCCGGGGGTGGAGGCCCTCGCCCGTTTCGTGAAGGACCCCGGATTCCTGGAGGTCCACCGCCTCGGGGTCATGCCCGGGAGATCCCTCGACGTGGACGTGGTCCTGGACCTCATGATCCACGACATCGAGATCGCCCAGAGCCTCGTCGGCCGCCCCATTCAGAAAGTGGAGGCGGTGGGCGTGCGGGTCCTCACGCCCTATGTGGACCTGGCCAACGCCCGGCTCACTTTCGAGGGCGGCTGCGTGGCCAACCTCACGGCCAGCCGCATCTCCCGCGACCGCGTCCGCAAACTCCGGGTCTTCCAGAACGAGGCCTACCTATCGGTGGACTATGCGGAGCAGTCCGTTGAGTTCTACCGCGTGGAGGCGGGTGACGCCTCCAAGCAGATCGTCAAGGTAGCCGTGGAGGTGGAAAAGCGCGAACCCCTGCGCTGCGAACTCGACCACTTCGTGACCGTTCTGCGGGGCAAGGCCGCACCGAGGGTGGGCGGAGAGTCGGCGCGGGCGGCCGTGGCCACCGCCCAGGCCATCCTCACATGCATGTCCCGTTGACCCATGAGCCCCTGGGCGCCTATTTCGGTGCCCTCTGCCCGGATAAGACCCCCGGATTCGCCTGGAGCATTCTGGATGGTTCGGGCCGGAAAAGCGGTGGATGGGGCGGACAGGCGGCGGTGGATCCCGAGATCGTCCCCGTCGAGGAGGGCACCCTTTTCGATCTCGCTTCCCTAACCAAGCCTCTGGCAACGGCCCTTCTGGCACTCCAGGCGGAAGACCGCGGGGAGTTGGACCTGGACTCGCCCGTGCCCGGCACGGCTGGGGTCCCGTTCACCTGCCTGCAGATTCTTCGCCATGAGGCGGGCTTCCCCGCCTGGGTTCCCCTGTACGCCTTCGCGCAGGATCGGGCGGCAGCGAAGAGGTGGCTCCTCGAATCTTGTCCGAGGGGGGTCCCGGGGGAGAAGACCGAATACTCCTGTCCCGGCTACGTCCTCCTCGGATTCATTTTGGAAGAGGTCTTGCATGGAAGCATAGACCGCCTCTTCGCGGATCGGGTTGCGAGCCCCCTTGGCGCGCGGCCCGAAGAGGTCTGTTTCGCACCGGCGGCGGACCTGCGGCGGCGAACGGCGGCAACCGAAAGGGGGAACTTCCATGAGGCAACTATGGCGCGCCAATTTGGCGCACCTCCTCCCTTTGTGGAACCATCTGGCTGGGGGCAGGTCAACGATGGCAACGCGAGATTCCTCGGCGGCGCGGCCGGAAACGCGGGCCTCTTCGCCACCCTCGGCGGGGTGGAGAGGCTGGTCTCGGCCTTGAGGCCGTCCTCGGGCTTTCTCTCGGACCGGGCCCTCGACCGGGCGTGGCGACCTTCGGCCGGGTTCCGGACGGCCGGGTGGAAGGCTGCCGGACACCCGGGATGGGCAGCCGGGGCGGTGCTCCCGCCGGGCTCGGTGGGTCACGAGGGATTTACAGGCACCGGAGTATGGATGGAGCCTGGAGAGGGAATGAGTTATATCTTACTCACCAATCGCATCCATCCCCGCCACCCGGGGACGGATTTCGGTGAGGCCCGCGCCGCGTTTCTCAAAGCAGCGAGGGGGACGAGTTGAAGCAGGACCGCTGGACGCACGCCACCGCCTTCCTCATCGCACTGGCCCTCCACGTGCTCATCCTCGTGTTCGCCGGCCGGCAGTACTACGCCTCCGCAGCCAAACCGCAAATGATGAACCAGGCGGCCCAGCGTCTGAAGACCCTCAACGGGCAACCCGTTCGCTTCGTCTACGTGAAGGACATGGTGTCGAGCAAGCTCCCGCCCATGGACCCCTCCCGATTTTCCGACATGAACCGGCGCGGGGCCAGCCCCGACCCCCGCAAGGGCACGTCGCCGGACCCCACCTCCTTCGGCCACAGTTCGCTCCGCCAACTGGGAGGCCAAGGAGATGCCCCGGAGACGAGGCCCTCTGCCATGGCCTCCCCCGCGTCGCCTCAGCCCATGCGCGGCCGCCCTGGACAGGGCGAGGGGGAGAGCCCGGGACAACAGCAGCAGGCCTCGGCCCAGGAGAACCGGCAGGGCCGCAACGCCAAGCCCGCCTCCAACCAGCAATCCAAGCCCGGGGCGGGCCAGGGGACCGAGACCAGAGGCCAGTTGGTAAGCGGGGACAGGGGCCTCCCCGTTGGAGGTGAGGAGCCTTCCATGGCGAGCCTCGCGCCCGGCTCTCAGGGCATGAAGCCCATACAGGACCGGCCGGGGCTTGGAGCCGCCCTCCAGCAGATGATGATGGGCAGCATGAAGGGTGGATACTCGAACCCGAATGCCAGCCGCCTCAACACGGGGTCGCTCTCCTTCGACACGGCCGGCTGGGACCTCGGCCCCTACGCCCGCAAGGTACAGGAGCGGGTCCAGAGCAACTGGCACGTGCCGGAGGCCCAGGAGGTGCTACGTCAGAAGGGCTGGGTCGCCATCCATTTCAACGTCCAGAAGGATGGCACCGTCACGGACCTCCAGGTGGTGCGCCCATCGGGCATCCCTTCCTACGACCAGTCGGCCATGGACGCCCTCCGCTCCAGCAGCCCGCTCCCCCCCCTGCCCTCCGAAGTCACTGTGCCGCAGATCAGCGGCCTGTTCCGGTTCTACTACAACATGCAGGGCGACGACTGACCTCCCACGACCGCCTCTCCTACCGCCCTCGAAGCGCAACACCACGACCTGCCCTATCCTGAATCGGGCCAGCCCCATCGGACTGATACCAACTTGGCGTCCGTCGTTTACCTCCTGTAGGCATGGCATACGCTTTGCTTGTAAGTAATCTCATCCCCCTCCATTCCTCCTTTGGCCCCGGTTCGGGGCTCTTTTTTTGCTTTATTTTGTAATCCCTTTCGCGACGAAAGCAGGTATGCCGCCCGCGCCAAAAGTGTCTCACTTCCCTGTGACACGAAAAGACCGCGCCACACCTTGCGTGGCGCGCCACAATGTCCCACCACTTCTCTCAACTCATTGATTTGACTGCAACAAGAGTTGGCATGCCGGTTGCTTGGATAGGAGTGGCAGAACACCCCTCCCATTCCTCCGCGGGGGCCGAAAGGTCCCCGCTCTTCTTTTGCGAGGGGACATCCTGGCTCGTTGACACGCCGGGGGGGCACCCGTACACTTCATCCTAGGGGGAGCGAGGCATGCAGCCGAAAAATATCGGGTCTTACCTGCTTGGAAACCCTTTGTCAGCCACGAGCGTCGGAGAGCTCGGCCGGGCCCTCCCCCTGGATGGACAGCCCACCATCCGCCTGCTACACGTTCTTCCAAAAGAACTCGTTGGAAACGCCAACACCAGGGCCCTCCTCCTGCGCACCGCCAAACAATGGTCATCGGTCAAGGACCTTCACTCCCTGGGTCTCTTGGATTCTGGTGAGGCCGACAAGGCCGTCTACTTTGCCTACGAATACGAGCAGGGACGTCTGCTCTCCGACATCCTGGCCCGCTGCGAGCAGGAGGGCCTGCCCCTCAGCCCCGACCAAGCCGTCTACATCATCGAGCGCCTCGCGGGTGCCCTCCTCTCGGTATCCGCATCGGGTTCCGTCTACGGGTGCCTGTCGCCGCAGCGGGTCCTGATCACCTTCGAGGGCGAGGTCAAACTTCTCCCCGGCGTATTCCGCGATATTCATACCACGGCCGCCGCGGACCACCCCGCCCTCGCCGACTACCGCCGGTTCCTGATTCCAAGCCTCACGTCGGGAAAGTCCGCCAAGCCGTCAGCGGACCGCTACGCTCTTGGCGCCCTCCTGTTCGAACTTCTCTGCAGGATCCCCTTCAACGCGGACGGAAGACCCTTCGACCCCGGTGCAAGGCTCGGGGAAGTACAGTCGGGGGCGGCGGGCGTGGAACCTCTGCCCGAACCCATCCTCGCCATCCTCCTCAAGAGCTGCGTCCCCGATTCTCCCGAGACGTACACGGATCTCGCCGCCATGAAGGCAGACCTGGACCAACTCATCACCTCGGGGGAATACAGTCCCACCACCTTCAATATAGCCTTCCTCATGCACACCCTCTTCCGCGGGGAAGACGAATCGGACGCGGCCGCCGACAAGGAATTCCTCGGGCTCGACCGGGAGAAGTTCCGTCCCGCTCCGCCCCCCCCACCTCCTCCTGAACCAGCGCCTGTCCAACGCCCCGCGTCTCCGCCCCTTGCCCAGGCAGAGGAGGAGACCTTGGGGTTCGGGCTGGAGCCAGAGAAAAGCAAGAAGGGCTTGTTCATCGGCATCGGCGTTGCCGCCGCCGTGCTCGTCTTGGCCGTGCTTGTCTATATGGCGTTCTTCAAGAAGGCGGGGCCTTCGGCCACGGAGACCGCGGCGCAGGAGCAGCTTGCCAAGCTCCAGAAGGAGCAGCAGGCCATGGCCTCCAAGCTTAAGACCCTGGAGGACGAGAAGGCCCAGCTGGCATCCCAGGTCACCAACGCCAAGACCGCCGACGAGAAGGCGAAGGCACAGAAGGCCCTCGACGAGGCTCAGAAGAAGCTTCAGGCCCAGAAGGAGGAGCAGAAGCGACTGGCGGACACCGCCGCGGCAACCCAGGCCAATTCGCTTCAGGCCTCCACCGCGGCCAAGCCACCCGCCTTATCCAGCCCGCCGCCCTCGGCCACCGCGCCGGGAGCCACCCCTTCGTCCGCACCCGTAACGCCTGCCTCCAACCAGCCCGCTCCCCCCGTAGCCGCGACCGCCACACCTCCTCCTCCCTCCGCGCCACAATCGGCCCCTGTCCCCGAGAAAACCAAGGCGGGCGATTTCGTGGAACTCTGGGGCGTAGACGCCAAGCCGAAGCAGATCAACCAGCTCCGCGTTGATATGCCGACGGTCGCCCGGCAGAACCGGGTCTCTGGCACGATCTACGTGGAAGTCCTCATTGACGAAACGGGACAAGTCTCGTCGGCGAAAGTTGTGAAGGGGCTCGTCTCGGACTTCGGAATGAACCAGGCATGCGAGGAAGCCGCCTCCAAGCTCAAGTTCAGTCCAGCCTTTAAGGACGGCGTTCCAGTGAAGACCAAGATGACCTTCCCGATCCTGGT
The DNA here is from genome assembly GCA_021814085.1 of Acidobacteriota bacterium. Classification (GTDB taxonomy): domain Bacteria; phylum Acidobacteriota; class UBA4820; order UBA4820; family DSQY01; genus JAKAJA01. Next base: position 9,628 of record JAKAJA010000039.1, read on the forward strand.
GAAATAGCCTTCGCGAGCCCGGTCCTTTCCGGAAAGTCGACCACGGCAACTCTATTCCGTTCGCGTGGTGCTTATGCAATTGGCCGCGATATGGGCCATGGCCGAAGCATCTCCGGCGAAATGAAAAGGGGGCCCGCTCGGGCCCCCTTCAGTCATTCCATCGGAGCTGGCCTAGCGGACGTAGGTGGAACTCAGGGATACCCCGCCATCCGGGTTGACCACCGAGACGATGACGGGAACGCCCTTGGGCACCATGGCTTTCAACGGGTCTCCCGCTTTGGCGACCACCAGGGTGCTGCTCTTGGCGACCGTGGCCGGGACGGGCATACTGTTGATGAAGACCCTGCATCCTGCCTGGAAATAGTTGCCGTAGATCCTTAGGCGGAAGGGGTTGCCGATGGCAACCACCTGGCCGTCGACGGTCGGGTTGGCGATCTTGATGCAGACGTCATTCTCGGTCGGGTTGGACCGGCCCAGGGAGTCGTATGCGATGGCCGAGAAGCAGAACGTACCGTTGACGCCCCGGGAATCCCACGTGAAGGCGTAGGGAGCGGTGGATGAGGACCCGAGGTAGAGCTTCGATCCGTAGATAGTCACGTAGTATTCCACGCGGGTGACCGTCGTGGTCGGCTCCACCATGACCGTCGAGGTCA
>JAKAJA010000040.1 GCA_021814085.1 Acidobacteriota bacterium
GCGCGGGTACTTTCTCGATGACCTCCATCCGGGAGGCTGGGTAGGTGTGTACGCCAGCCGAGAGGGCGCTCCTTCGGATGGCCTCCAATCGGGGATCCTCTTCGACGGTGGAGAGGAGATAGCCCCCCGTGGGTTCGAGGAGCGGGGTCGGGCAAAACTCATGGGGTGGATGCCGGAGGAACGAGACGCCGAGGGCCGCCAGGAGGGCGGTGGGAGGTTCGGATACGCCCTGGCGGGCGATTCCCGCGTTTTTCCCCGAGGCATGGGAGCCGGGGACGTCCTCCTGCTCCAGGACGGTGACGCGCTCGACGCCCTGGCGCTTCAGCCACCAGGCCGTGGCGGCGCCGGCGAACCCGCCGCCGATGATGACCACGTCCATCCGATCCGCGGAACCGCTCATTGCCGCCTCCGGTCCAAGATAGAGGATAGGCCCGAAGCGCCCGAGTTTCAATGCTTGCCGGGCCTAAGCCGGGAGTATAGAATTCCATAGCGGAGGTGGAAACTTGAAAAGATCAGTCCTTGGAGCGTTCGTGCTCATGGCCCTGGCTTCGGCCACGGCGTGCTGCGGTGCATTCCAGTCCAAGGAGGACAGGTACAAGAAGGAGATGCAGTGCGCCCTGCGCGTGACGGACGAGAAGTCCATCGAGATCCTGCAGCGCGGCATGTTCTGTTGCGAGAAGCTTCCGGCCGAGGTGAAAACCCTTCCGGAAGCCCGCCGGTTCTATCTCCTGCGCGCCGCGGCGCAAGACCCGAAGAACCCCGATCCGGTCCTCCAGATCGCCCGCAGCTACTGGGACGACCACGACTACAAGCAGGCCCTGGACTTCTTCGCGCGCGCCAAGGACCTGAGCCCCAGGCCGCTCACGGCCGTGATCGGCGAGATCACCATGCTCAGGCTCACGAAGGACTGGACCCAGGCCAAGGGCCTCGTGCAGTGGGTTCGCGACCAGAAGGGCATTGGCTCCCAGAAGGTGGGGGACTACCTCGAAGCCCGCATCCTCTACGATCAGGGCAAGTTCGCCGAAGCCAAACCCCTCTTTGAAAGCGCCCTGAACCGTTCGGCGTCCGACGGTGACGCCCTGGGTGACACCCCGTACACCATGAAAGACGCCTACCTTTACCTGGCGCAGATCAAGCTCAAGGCCGGTGACGCGCAGGGAGCCTACGGAGACTTCAAGCTCTTCCTCCAGAAGATGAGCAACCCCGATTTCCAGCTCTTCTACAAGTACTGGGTCGAGAAGATGGGCAACGACCAGAAGGCCCTCTACGACAAGATCGAGAGCGACTGGGCGTCGTGGAGGCAGTGAAGGTGAATAGGTGAGTAGGTGAGTAGGTGATGAGGGGACGAGGTGAGTAGGAGATTAGGTGAGTAGGTGATTAGGAAGAGATAGGATCAGAAACGAGAGGCGAAAGCGAAGGGCGGAGGCCGAAGCCTCCGCCCTTCTGTTTGTCCTTCGCTGACAGCTGACAGCTGACAGCTGACGGCTTTCAGCTACTTCACGCCAGGTCCTTGAGGAGCTCCACGAGGACCTTGTAGGTCTTCTGGACCGAGTCCACGTGGACCTCCTCGTCGGGCGAGTGGGCGTTGCGGATCTCGGGGCCGATGGAGATCATGTCCATCCCGGGGTATTTGTCGCCGATGATGCCGCACTCCAGGCCCGCGTGGATGGCCTTGGGCTCGGGCTCGACACCGTGGACCCGTTTGAAGGTGGCCTGGGCGGCCTTGAGGATGGGGGATTCCAGGTTGGGCTTCCAGCCCGGATAGCCGTCGCTCTGGACAACCTTCGCCCCGGCGAGGCGTCCGATGCTGGCCACCCAGTCGGCGGCCCAGGCGAGCTGGGACATGACCGACGAGCGCTGGGAGGTCCACACCTCCACCTTGCCCTTGAAGGTGGTGATGATGGCGAAGTTCGTGGAGGTTTCCACCAGCCCCTTGATGTCGCGGCTGAAGGCGAGATACCCGTGGGGCACGGCGGCGAGGAATGTGAGGAGCTTCACCTGGCTGGCCGCCGAGAGGGGAGGGAAATCGGTTTTTGCTGGTTCGATGGCGATGGCCACCGCGTCGTCCAGGCCCTTGAGTTCGGCGCGTGCCGCGGCCTGCATCTCGGCCGCCGCGTCCTTGGCCGCGCCCAGGCGGTCCTTGTCCAAATGGAATACGGCGAAGGCCTCCCGTGGGATGGCGTTGCGCTTCGACCCGCCGTCGATGGCCGCGAGGGCGAAGGCGATGCCCCGGCGCTCCATGGCCTGGAGAGTGCGCACCAGGATGCGGTTGGCGTTCCCGCGTCCCTCGTGGATGTCCCCGCCGGAGTGTCCGCCGCGCAGGCCCGTCACGGAGAGCTTGAAGGCGGGGCGCTCGTCGGCGCCCTTGGCCCTGGCCACCCTCAGCGTCATGGCCGTGTCCTGGCCACCCGCGCACCCCACGTAGATGGACCCGTCCTCCTCCGTGTCCATGTTGAGGAGCCGGCGCCCCGTCACGAAATTGTGGCCGAGGCCGTTGACGCCGTTGAGGCCCCGCTCCTCGTCGACGGTGAAGAGGAGTTCCAGGGGGCCGTGCACGGATTGGGAATCGTCCAGGAGGGCCAGGCTCATGGCGACGCCGATCCCGTTGTCCGCCCCGAGGGTCGTCCCCGTGGCCTTGACGAGGTTGCCCTCCACGCGCAGGGCGAGGGGATCCTTCATGAAGTTGTGGGCCGAGCCGGAGTTTTTCTCGCACACCATGTCCAGGTGCCCCTGGAGGACCGTGACGGGGGCCTTCTCGTGGCCCGGCGTCGCGGGGACGCGGATGACGACGTTCCCCACGGGGGCCTGTTCCCATTCGAGGCCGTGAGTCTTGGCGACCGAGATGACCCAATTCGCCGCGGCCTTCTCATGGCCCGAGGGGCGGGGGATGCGGCTGAGCGCTTCGAAGTATTCCCAGACTTTCTTGGGTTCTAAATTCAACATGGTCTGCCTCCAGGGAGTGGACGACTGATGGCCGGAGCTTTCCCCCGGTGCCCGGGACACTCATAAGAAATCATTATCCCACAAGCGCGGAGGAAGGGCACGAGGGCGGATGATGCGGGCGCAGAAAGGCTCCTGGACCACCAGGCAGGGAGCTAAGGGCCTATCCGTAAATAGGGTTCGGCCGCGCGCGTGGCGCCGGGCGAGCAGGGTTGGGGTTCGGGCACCCAAGGGCTCTGGGCGCGTTGCCCTCTGGGCCGAGGCGGGTTCGAGGCGGCCCGACGATCCCATGCTGGTGGCATGGGGAGGAGGGCCAACATGGAAAACGCCCGGCCCAGAGGCAACCCTACGGGCCGCAGCGCCTGGGGCGCTCCGCTTTGTTGCGGCTCGTCGGAGATGTCCCGGCATCGCCTCCTCGCCCCGCCTCGCGGTGCATCCCCAGGCGCAGGCGGCGCGCCAGAGATCCTTGGGAGTCCGAACCCCTCGGCGGCCGACCGACGACAGGGTGGTGCCCTTTCTAGGGAGGCCAACAAAGTCATGCGAGGCCCGCCGCCAGCGCCCGGCCGGTCTCCGTCGTGGCCATGTCCCATGTGTGAAGCGGCTTCTGGGCGCACCCTCAATGGGGGGAATCAGCGACCCGCCGAACGGCGGGGAGCGCAAGAGGGGGGCGAAGCCCCCTTCTTGAAAAATGGCGCGCCCGGCAGGACTCGGTTTGCCGGGCCGCTAAGAGCCTCGCTCGTATCGGAGTCTGCTCGCTGCGTTCTAAGCGGTCCGTGCCAACCCGGGGCGGGGCCCACGTCTGTCCCGGCTGCCCTGCGAATGCTCCCTCTCCGGTCGCGTTCTCGGGGCCGGGTCTGGGCGCCTCCCGCCCTTCTCGCCCCGCCCGGCTATTCTTCGGGGGTAGGCCTTCGGTGGCGCGCCCGGCAGGACTCGAACCTGCGACCCCCTGCTTAGAAGGCAGGTGCTCTATCCACCTGAGCTACGGGCGCGGCATGGAGAAGTATAGAGAATTTGGCCGTCTTTGAGAAGGCTGACTACTTTTCGCGGGGCCAATTTCCGGGGAGGAGGTAGGTCAGAATCTCGCTGGACATGAGGAAACCCAGGGTGGTCAGCTTGATGAGCCCCCCCTCCGAGATCACGTAGCCATGATCGAACAGGGGCCTCATGGCCGCATCCACCAGACGCCCATCTTCTTCCAGCAGCCCGTAGATATCCCCTTCCTCCACGCCGTCCGAAACCCTGAGGCCGAAGATGACCCGGTCCTCCCGCTGGCGCTTTTCGGTCAGGCGTTCTCCGGCCTCGTGGGCGGATTCGCCCTTTCGGACCGCTTCGGCCCATCCATCCAAACTCCGGGGATTTCCCCAGAGTCGCCCGCGGAACCTGCTCCAGGCCGAAGGTCCGAAACCGATGGTCTCGCCTCCCATCCAATAGCGGAGGTTGTGACGGCACCGCCCTCCCGGCCTCGCGAAGTTGGAGACCTCGTAGTGCTCATAGCCGGCGCCCACGAGGCTTTCATGGATCCACAGGTACATGTCCGCCGCTTCCTCGTCGCCGGGAAGGACCAACTCGCCCTTCACGACGGCATCCCACAGACGCGTTTTGGGATGGAGGTCGAGGGAGTACACGGAGAGGTGGTCCAGCGGAAGATCGGCCAGGCCCTCCAGGGTTCGCTCCATATCCTGCCTGCACTGCCCGGGTACCCCGCTCATGAGATCCGCTGACAGATGTTCGAAGCCGGCGTCGCACGCCAGCGCCAGCGCACTCCTCGCCACCTCCGGTCCGGCGTGGCGTTCGAGGGCCGCCAGGATTGGCCGCGAGAGGCTCTGGACCCCCATCGAGAGCCGGGTGATGCCCGCCTCACGCCATGCCGCCAGCCCCTCCCTGGAAACCGTCTCCGGGTTGGCCTCCAGGGTGACCTCCGCACCCGCCCGTATTTCAAAGACTTCCCTGAGCCCGTCGAGCAACTTGAGGAGGTCACCGGGGCCGAGGAGGGATGGCGTGCCTCCGCCGAAGAAGACCGTGTCCACGGGCACCCGTGGACTTTCTCCGTATCCGTTCACCTCGCGAAGGAGCAGATCGACGTAACCCTCAGGGACGCCGCCGGGGCTTTCGATGCGGTAGAAATCGCAATAGCCGCAGAGCGAGGTGCAAAAGGGAACATGGATGTAGAGCCCCGACGCCGACGGGTCGAACCACCGGCTCACGGCCGCACCGTCAGGACCCAGAGGTCGCGCAGATTGTTGCCAGTGGGCTTCCTGCGCAACAGCGTACCCGCCCGCTCCCAGAGGCTGCCTGTATCGCAGGATGCGATGGCCTCATGAAGAGCCGCTTCCTCGGGAAGGCAGTCCTTGTCGACCCATGCCCCACCGCCGGCGGCGCCATCCACACCGTCCGTGGCGATGGCGGCGAAGGCCCAGCAACCTTGGAAAGACGTTCTGGAGAATTGCAGCGCCACCTCGGCCGCGAGGTGCGTGCACCGGCCCCCGCCTCCGCTCTTCCCAGAGGCGTCCACGCGAACCTCCCCCACACCCACGAAAGCATGGCTGACTCCGCCTTCGGATTCGTTGGCCATGCGCCGGAGCGCCCTGGCCACACCGGCCGCCGCAGCGCCTTCCCGACAGGGGACTTCCCCCACCCGCAGCTTTTGCGCGGAAAGCACCTTGGCCAACTCTCGGCGCAGTTGAAGGGCGTCATAGATGACGGCCCAGCGGTCTCCCTCCTGGCGAACCTGCGGTTGACGGTAACGCGGAAGCGGCCTGGGAATGGCCACGCCGCAGTGCGCGAGATCTCTGCCGGCCAAGCGTCCCAGGTCCACGGGCAAGGTCGGTGCGGAGCTCACGAGTTGCCCGCTCCGCGCCCCCACATCGGACCATATGGCCGTCGCCACGGGCCACTTCCCCGCGCGCCTGCGGAGCCCTCCGGCTTTGACCTCGGACAGCCGCGCCCTCACGGCGTTCAACTCGGGGATGGAAGCTCCCTTCTTCCACATCTCCGCGCACAACGCGGTCTTCTCTGCAAGGGACCACGGCTTCCTGGGATGGACTAGAAGAGACGAGCCGCCTCCCGAGATGCAGGCCAGCAAGGGGCCCTCTCCCTCTTCGAGCCAACGTTCCACGGACCGTGTCGATTTCACATTATGTACCGTCGGGAAGGGGTGATCGCCGTACAGTTCCTCAAAGCCCTTTGGTGCCAGACCATCGGGAGCTGTGCCGTACAGCAGGCCTGGAACCCCCGGCCAGAGCCGGGCGGCGGCGCGAGCCAGGGCGGGGGCGGCCTTCCCGAGGCACAGGATTCGCGACGGCCCAGGGAAGCCCACCATCAGCGCCTCCAGCCCTTCGCCCGCCAGGGGATCTGGGGAGTGGTCCCCCAGGAACTCCTTTAAGGCCTGCGCCAGCGAGTGCCCGTCCCGCAAGGCTTTCATGGCGCTTTCTGACTTCTATTCAAAGGCGGAACTCCATCGGTGCGGGCTTCGCAGGCCGGGACAACCTCAGGAACCCTTGACAGACGGCCATTCGCACCATATATTAGGCGTGGAACCTTTGAAAGGAGGTCTGTATGAACAAGGCGGAACTGATCAACGCAATCGGGCACGGGGCAGGCATCAGCAAGGGCGAAGCGGGCAAGGCTCTCGATTCCTTCATCACCGCGATCGAGAAGGCCCTCAAGAAGGGCGACAAGGTCACCCTGGTTGGGTTCGGCACCTTCAGCGTGGGCAAACGCAACGCCCGCACTGGCCGCAACCCCAAGACCGGCAAGCCCATCAAGATCGCGGCCAAGAAGGTCGCCAAGTTTAAGCCCGGCAAGGGTCTGGCCGACAAGGTCAAATAACACCTTTGCTACCTGGATCCAAATGAAGGGGCCGCGAGGCCCCTTCTTTTTTCCCCCGCTGGTCCTGCAAAGGCACCGCGGACGCCATCAGGGCGCCTCCGCGGCTTCTCCGATGGTCACGAGCTCGGCCCCCGACTCCACGCTGTCCCCCTCCTTCACGCGCACCTGGGTGACGACGCCGTCGGAGAGTGCCTGGAGCTCGTTCTGCATTTTCATGGCCTCCACCACCACCAGCCCCTGGCCCTTGACGACGGCCTGACCTTCCACCGCCAGGACCTTCACGACCTTGCCGGGCATGGGGGCTCGGATGCTGGCGCCGTGCCCGGCCCTGGCCCCCTCCTGGGACTTCAGGACAAGCTCGAGGGGGCTGAGGATCTCCACCGGCCGCATGCCGTCGTACATGTGCACGTCGTACCGCCCGGGCTCGTGGGAGTGGACCGTCACCTCGAAGCTCTCGCCTCCGATGATGAGGGAGTATAGCCCCTCGAGTATTCGGGAGCTTTCGACCTGGTAGGGCTTGCCATCCATGGTCACCGTATAGCCGCCGGGGACTTCTTCCACCTCGACGGGGATCTGGCGTTCGTCCCTGATGATCCAGTAGCGCACGTTATTTCCTCCCCATCAGCGGCCGTCGAGCCCGCGGCGCCAGGGGCTCGGCGTGGTTCCGGCGGAGGGAAGGCAGGCGCCCTTCCTCGATGACTCGAAGGCATAGATGGCGGCCGCGATGTCCGCGGCGGGGACGGGGGTTCCGGCGGGGAGGCTCGCTCCCCTGAAGTTCCTGCCTATGAACCCCGTGTCCAGGTTGCCCGCGCGGAACTCCGCGTGGTTGACGATGGCCAGAAGGAAGTCGCGGTTGGTGTGGACGCCCACGATCTGGAATTCCATTAGGGCCCTGTTCATGGTTGCCGCGCAGGCGCCGCGATCGCTGCCCCAGGTGATGACCTTGGCCACCATGGGGTCGTAGTACATGCTGATCTCGCCCCGCGTGAATGCCGCCGAGTCCACGCGGACATTAGGCCCCTCGGGGAGCCGGACGGCATGGATGGTGCCTGGGCAGGGCAGGAAATTGTTGAGGGGGTCTTCGGCGTAGATGCGGCATTCCATGGCCCAGCCTTTGATGCGGATGTCGTTCTGCCCAAGGCTCATGGCGTAGCCATCGGCGATGCGTATCTGCTCGCGCACCAGATCCACGCCCGTGACCATCTCGGTTACGGCGTGCTCCACCTGGAGGCGCGTGTTCATCTCCATGAAGAAGAACTCGCCGTTCTGGTCCACGAGGAACTCGATGGTTCCAGCGCTGACGTAGCCCACGGCCTTCGCGGCCTTCACCGCCACCTCCCCCATGCCCGCCCGCATCTCGGGGCTCACGAAGGGAGAGGGGGCCTCCTCCACCACCTTCTGGTGGCGCCGCTGGATGGAGCACTCGCGCTCCCCGAGGTAGATGCAGTTGCCCTGGGTGTCGGCGAGGACCTGGACCTCGATGTGGCGGGGGCGAACCACGGCGCGCTCCAAGTAGATGGACCCGTCGCCGAAGGCCTTCACTGCCTCGGACGATGCATCCCTGAAGGCCGCCGCGATCTGAGACGGGTCGGAGACGAGCCGCATGCCCTTGCCACCGCCCCCCGCCGCCGCCTTGAGCATGACGGGGTACCCCGTACTCTCGGCGGCGAGAGCTGCCTCTTCGGGCGTGCCCAGGGGTTCGAGGGTGCCGGGAACCACGGGGACGCCCGCGGCGGCCATGAGCTGGCGGGCCCGCGTCTTCTCCCCCATGGACCGGATGGCGCCGGCGGGCGGCCCGATGAAGATGATCCCCTCCGCCTCGCAGCGCTCGGCGAAGGCGGCATTCTCGGACATGAAGCCGTAACCCGGATGAATGGCCTGGGAGCCCGAACGTCTGGCGACATCCAGGATGGCATCCGCGTTGAGGTAGCTCTGCGCGGAGGGCGCGGGGCCGATACAGTAGGCCTCGTCGGCCAGCCTCACGTGCCTCGCTGCTCGGTCCGCCTCGGAGTAGACGGCGACGCTCGCGATCCCCAGGTCACGCAGGGCACGAAGAACCCTGACGGCGATCTCTCCCCGGTTGGCGATGAGCACCTTCCCTATCATGTCTGGTCCCCCAGAAACCTGTAGCCCTCCCCTTCCAGGCGCACGAGGGTCCTGTGGCGCCATCGGAGGTTGTCCGTCTTTAAGAAGTCCCGCCGGAAGTGCCCCCCGCGGCTCTCCTCCCGGTACGACGCGCAGGCGGCGATGGCGTGGCCGAGCCGCGCCATGTTGCAAGTCTCCAGAACGCGCCGGTGAAGGGCGCCCTTTCCGAGTTGCTTCTGGATGGCCTCCAACTCCCCTCGCGCCCTCCTCATGCCCGGCTCGTCGCGGACGATTCCCACGCCGTACCACATGACGTCCGCTATGCGGCGGCGGAGGCCGTTCACCGCATCGAGGTCCCCGCAACCCCTGAGATCAGGCGCTTCCAAATCCATCGCCTCCGACGGGGACAAGCTGTCGCCCATGGCGGCCCTCGCCGCGCGCGCGCCGAAGACTAGGCCTTCCAGGAGGGAGTTGCTCGCCAGCCGGTTGGCGCCGTGGACGCCCGTGCAGGCCGCCTCCCCCGCCGCGTAAACCCCGGGCATGGAGGTCCGTCCGTACACGTCCGTGTGAATCCCGCCCATGGCGTAATGGGCCGCCGGGTGCAGCGGGATGGGGGTTGTTCGGATGTCGAGCCCGTACTCGAGGCACGTGGAGTAGATGGTGGGGAATCGCGACCGGAGGTAGTCGCCGTCCAGGTGCGTCAGGTCAAGGGTGACCAGCCGGCCCCCCGTGCGCTCCATCTCGGCCACGATCCCCTGGGTGACCACATCGCGGGGGGCGAGCTCGTCCATGAACCGCTCGCCATCCGCGTTTCTGAGATAGGCGCCTTCTCCGCGCAGGCTCTCGGAGAGGAGAAAGCGGGGGGCGTTCTTGAGGAAGAGGGCCGTGGGGTGGAATTGCACGAATTCCAGGTCGGCCATGACGATCCCCGCGCGGAGCGCGATAGCCATGCCGTCCCCGGTGGCCACTGAAGGGTTTGTGGACTCCTTGAAGAGGCGGCCCAGGCCTCCCGTGGCAATGAGGACAGCCCTGGAGAAAACCGGCATCGGAGCATCGTCCCTCTCGTCCAGGAGCCACGCGCCGCGGCAACCCCGGTCGTCTTGAATGAGCTCCACGGCGGTATGAAAGGTGAGCATCTGAATTCCGGCAAAGCGCGCCGCCTTCTCGGAAATGGCCCGCTCCAACTCTCGGCCCGTGGCGTCTCCCTTGGCGTGGAGAATGCGATATTGCGTGTGGGCCGCCTCGCGCGTGAAGTGGAGTTCGCCGTCTTCCCTGTCAAAGGTCGCGCCCCATTCTATAAGCTGGAGGACCTCCCTCGGACCCTCTTCGACCAGGACCTTCACGGCCTCGGCGTTGCACAGACCGTCCCCCGCCTCCAGGGTATCTTCGAAGTGCTGGGAGGGTGAATCGCCCTCGCCGAGTGCC
>JAKAJA010000041.1 GCA_021814085.1 Acidobacteriota bacterium
CTGGAATTGAAGAACCCCATGACGGGCCAGACCGTGCTTGAGGCCAAGCACCAGTACATGGTTGACCGCGACCCGCGCGAACCGATCTTCGACTTCAAGAAGCGGACGCTCGTCCACTTCGCCGTGGACACCGAATCGGTCTTCATGACCACGCGGCTCGCGGGAACGGCCACGCATTTTCTGCCCTTCAACAAAGGGCTGAACGGCGGGGCGGGCAACCCGGCTGATCCAGCGGGACGAACGTACCGGACCGCCTACCTCTGGGAAGAGGTCCTCCAGCGGGACAGCCTTATGGACCTACTCGCCCGCTTCATCCACCTCCAGGTGGAGGAGCGACGCACCGAGGACGGGCGGAAGATCAAGAAGGAGACGATGATCTTCCCCCGCTACCACCAGCTCCAGGCCACGCGGAGGCTCGTGGAGTCGGCCCGGACAGAGGGCGCGGGGAACAACTACCTCGTGGAGCACTCCGCGGGCAGCGGCAAGAGCAACACCATCGCCTGGCTGGCACACCGGCTCTCGTCTCTGCACGACAGTGCAAACACGAGAGTATTCGACACGGTGGTCGTGGTGACCGACCGGCTCGTTCTGGACCAGCAGCTCCAGGACACCATCTATCAGTTCGATCACCGACAAGGGGTCGTACAGAAGATCGACGAGGACTCCCATCAGCTCGCCCAGGCCCTGGCAAATGCCGTGCCCATAGTCATCACGACTCTCCAGAAGTTTCCGTTCGTCTCGGATCATCTCCTGGAGATGGCCGAAGAGCGGGGCGAGAAGGGCGGAGACACCCTTCCAACTCGCCGCTGTGCGGTCATCGTCGACGAAGCGCACAGCTCCCAATCGGGCGAGACCTCCACCAAGCTCAAGGAGGTGCTGGGAGGAAAAGAGCTGAAGGAACGGGCCCGCCGGCAGGCCGAGGAGGAAGGCCTGGGCGCCATGGACGAGCTGTTCCGGAGCATGGCGAAGCGGGGGAAGCAGGCAAACCTCAGCTTTTTCGCCTTCACAGCCACGCCAAAACACAAGACTCTCGCCGTGTTCGGGCGCGATGGGGAGCCCTTCCATCGCTACACCATGCGGCAAGCGATCGAGGAGGGGTTCATCCTCGATGTGCTCAAGAATTACGTCACCTACAAGACCTACTTCAGGCTGCTGAAAGCCTGCAAGGACGACCCCAACGTGGAGCGAAAGAAGGCCGCGAAGGCTCTGGCGCGGTTCCTCAAGCTCCATCCCCATAACATCGCCCAGAAGACGGAGATCATGGTCGAGCATTTCAATGCCGTCACCCGCCACAAGGTCGGCGGAAAGGCTAAGGCCATGGTGGTCACGGGCTCACGGCTGGAGGCGGTCCGGTACAAGCAGAGCTTCGACCGGTACATCTCGGAGAAGGGCTACACCTGGATCAAGACCTTGGTGGCCTTCTCCGGTACTGTCGTGGACGACAAGGTTCCAGGTGTGACGTATACCGAAGAGGGCATGAACAGGGGGATCAAGGAGAAGGAACTCCCTGAGAAGTTCGGCACGTCCGAGTATCAGGTGCTCCTGGTGGCAGAGAAGTACCAAACGGGGTTCGACCAGCCCCTGCTGCACACGATGTACGTGGACAAGCGGCTCGCGGGCATTCAGGCCGTGCAGACCCTGTCCCGGCTCAACCGCGTTCATCGCCTGAAGGAGGATACCTTCGTTCTCGACTTCGTGAACGATCCGGAGGAGATTCAGGCGGCCTTCCAGCAGTTCTACGAAGGCGCCGTCATGGGCGAGCGAGTTGAACCATCCAGGATGTACGAGATCAAGGCCGAGCTGGATGAGTCGGGGATCTACCTAGAAGAGGAAGTCCACCGTTTCTGCGAGGTCTATTTCAAGCCCAAACAGCGACAGAGCCCGGCCGACCACCAGACGATGAACGCTGCTCTGGACCCTTCAGTAGACCGCTTCCGGGACTTGTTGGAGAGCGACGAGGAGGAGGCGGAGCTGTGGCGAGGGAAGCTGTACGCCTTCCGAAACCTCTACGCCTTCCTCAGCCAGATCATCCCCTATCAGGACACCGACTTGGAGAAGCTGTACACGTTCTTCAGGTATCTTGCTCCCAAATTGCCCAGACGCAGGTCAGGCCCTCACTACACCTTCGATGACCAGGTGCGTCTTGAGTACTACCGCCTGCAGAAGATCAGTGAAGGGTCCATTGACCTACGCAAGGGCTATGCGAAACCTCTGGATGGCCCCAGTGAGGTGGGAAGCGGCATGGTGCATGAGGAGCCAGTTCCCCTCTCGCGTCTAATCGACTTCATTAACGACCGATTCGGCACGGAATTCACCGAGGCAGACCAGCTCTTCTTCGATCAAATCCTGGAGGTCGCCGTAGCCGACGAGCGGCTGCAGCAGGCCGCGAAGGTAAACCCCCAGGACAAGTTCTCCCTCGTGTTCGACAACCTCGTCGAGAACCTCATGATCGAGCGCATGGAGCAGAACGAGGATATCTTCGCGCGGTATATGAACGACCCAGCGTTCCAGAAGGCCGTCGCCGAATGGCTCTCGCGAGAGGCCTACACGAAGATTCGAAACGGCCTGCTGGAGCCTCCTTCCCCATAAGGGTCTAATTCATTCAGTCCTGGAATAGAAAAGAGGGCAACGACTCTCCAAAGAGGGTAATCAAGAAGGTAATAAGGTCAAATGACCAGAAGATACATAGAGAAACGTCGTCGCGGGAATGATGGGGGGAGAAATGCCAGGTAGCAACAAGTTCATACCTTACGGCGGGCCGGACCCCGGTCCGCCGCAAAACCTCTGGGAAATCCTCGAACGAGGCAGCGTCGATACGTATCCCCTCCACACCGCTCTCTGGCTTTTCAAGAACGCCCAGGGCGGGCCGGGGCCTTTCCGGCACCTTCCGGGGCCGACCTTCGGCTACCGCTTGCGGGACCGCGAGGCCAGATCCAAAGGCATCGATCATTGCGTCCACACCCTGCAGGCCTTGTCCTGGCTCTTATGCTTACCGGCATTTGGGGTCGGGCATCTTCAGGCGGGCCCGACGGCTCAGGTCTATGGAAGTCTCTCGGAAGGCCTGCCCGATCCGCCGGCCAAGGTGCCCGTCCATTGTGACGAACTGCCGGCGGAGATCCGCGACCTTCTCGTTCAGGCCACGTTCCCGCTCTCAGAGCTGCCGGCCCTGACCTCAAGGCAGGTCGAGTATTACTGCACCATGAAGTACTTCAAGTACTCGTGGATCTTCGGCATTCTCGAGTCCCAACTGCTCAGGAAGGCCTATTCGGCGACCCGCGACAAGATCGTGCCGGACAACATCGAAAGGGACCTTCAGTACGCCATCGACCGGGTCTGCCGTGCATTCGACATGCCCACGCGGGAGGACTGGGAGTACGACCGGAAGCGCAACGTGAGCTACATCAAGGGTGTGCGATGCCGCCGACTGGTTCAAATCTCCGGCCGTAGAACCAAGGACGCGAGCACACAGGCCCGCTGTGACATCCAGGAGGAAACCTCCCCCTACTCCCCGCCCTACTGGGGCTTGCCCATCTTTGACGTGAAGCCGCTTTACGCGGAAGCCCTTCGCTTGGTGAAATCGGTTCCAGACAACGTCCAGCGCTGCCCCGAGTTTTACTTCATGACGCCGGAAGACTGGCGGCATCTTCACGGCATCCGTCGCGCGAGGATGTCTCCAAAGGGACAGTGTGCCGCAGGCGATTGTCCCAAGAACGCCGATTACCGCGCGGCGTGGGATTGGGTCGAATCTTTCTACGGTTTGCGGGTTCGGGTAGCCCTTCATCCCTCCGACAAAAACCACAAGGGACGCTCTTCATCCCCCCGCCAAGAATTGCACTGATCACACTGTAACGACCGCTAGCTAAGCATTCCAAGAATAGTGTTGGCGTTTTCCCACCCTCAAATTGGGGGGTGAAAAACGCTGGCCTTTCTCCTTTCCGGTCCCCTATAGTCATCGCGGTCCCACAGTAGGACCAGAAAGGACACTGCATGACTACGGAGTTCACTGGCGTCAACAGGAGTGCTGACCTTCTAACCCCCAAGGAGGCGGCCGAGTATCTGAGGGTTCCCATCAAGAGCATCTACAACCGGGTTCAGCGTAAGGAAATCAGCCACATCAAATTGGGACGCCTCCTCCGATTTAAGAAGTCGGAGCTGGATCGTGTGCTCAAAGTAATGGCTGTCATGAAATTGGACGACTGGGGTTCTTCGTCGGGCAAGGCGAGCTGAGACGTGTCTCTATTCAAGATGGGCAAAGCCGCGGAGTGGTACGGGCAAAGGAGCTATCCCGTCTTTCCGCTCCATTCAGCCGAGGGCGAGCGGTGCTCGTGCGGCAGCCCAGCCTGCGAAACACCGGGGAAGCACCCGCGCATCGTGCAGTGGCCCGAAAACGCCACGACGCGGCCCGGCGTGATCCGGATTTGGTGGGCGCGCTGGCCCGAGGCGAACATTGGCCTGGTGACCGGGGAGGCCTCCCGGCTCGTGGTGCTGGACGTTGACCCGAGGCACGGCGGCCACGTGGCGATAGATGAGCTTGAGCACCGGTTCGGTCCTTTGCCGGCGACGGTGGAAGCCCAGACCGGCAGCGGTGGACGCCATCTCCTCTTCAAACACCCGGGCCAACGCATCCCCAACTCCGCCGGTCTCTTGGGGCCAGGATTGGATGTCCGGGGAGACGGAGGGTACATCGTGGTCCCTCCATCCCTGCATGCGAGCGGACGCCGCTATGCCTGGGACGGGGCGCGCCATCCAGCGCACATGGAACCGGCGCCCATGCCTGCGTGGCTCGCGGAGCGTCTCACTCGACCGGAGAAATCCACCGGGGTGTCCACTCCAATCACATCCATCAGCAATCTGGTCATCACGGAAGTGCCAGAAGGCCAGCGAAACTCCACTCTGGCCAGGCTTGCGGGCCACCTTCTCCGCCACCGCGTGGACCCGTACCTCACCCTCGGATTACTCAGGAGCTGGAACCAACTGAGTTGCCAGCCTCCTCTAACGGAAGCAGAGATGACGCGAACGATCAACTCCATCGCAGGGGCGGAACTCCGCAGACGAGGGCGGCACTGATGGCGGCCAGGCTCGGCAACCTCTCGGCCCTTGCGGATTCTGAAACCAACGCCTCCGTCTCGCCAGAGGAGGCGCTGAAGATGCTGGACCGGCTGGAAGAGGGACCAAGTTCCGGCCATGTGATGGCCGCTTTAGGCCACTTTAAAGAGGCTCTCAAGAGCATGGATGAAATCTCCCGAGAACTAGCCCGTGAAGGTGCGGTAAAGCGTCTGCGAGTGCTGGGGTTCGCCAGCCCAGGCCGGATTGTGGACGCGGCCATGCCCCCGTCGGTCAGGCCAAGCAGTGATTCGCGTGGGGCTGGGTCCATCGGATTTCAGGACCCGGACCTCTGGCCGGAGGCCGTGGCGGGCAGCGTGCTCCTGAGCAAGCTGGAACAGACCGTGGGACGGTACCTCGCACTGGGCCCCGATCAGAGGGTGCTGTTCGTCTTGTGGGTCCTTCTGGCCCACACTCACGAGGCCTTCGAGATCTCACCCATTCTGGCCCTCACGAGCCCCGACAAGGGGTGCGGCAAGAGCACGGCCTTGGCTCTGCTCAGCGCCCTGGTCCCTCGTCCCCTCACCTCCGCCAACATCACCCCCTCGGCCGTGTTCCGTGTGACGGACTACTTCAAGCCGACCCTGCTTCTCGACGAAGCGGATACCTTCATCACCGACTCGGAGGGCCTGCGGGGCATCCTCAACAGCGGCCACATGCGGAGCCAGGCGTACGTGACCCGCGTGGCCGGGGACGACCACCAGGTGTCCATGTTCAGCACCTGGACCCCCAAGGCCATTGCCCTCATCGGTGAACTGCCCGCCACGCTGGCCGACCGGTCCGTGACGATCCGAATGCGGAGACGATCTCATGCGGAGAGCATCGAGCGCCTTCAGCTCCACCGCTTGGGAGAGATGGAGGATCTGCGCTCCATGGCGGCACGCTGGGCGACGGACCACCTGGACGAGTTGCGCTTGGCCGACCCGGAACTCCCCTCCTCCATCACCAAAGACCGGGCACGCGATAACTGGCGACCCCTGCTGTCCATCGCTGACCTGGCGGGAGAGGAATGGCCTCGGCGGGCGCGTGAGAGCGCCAGCCGCCTTAGTGCTCTTGCGGCCAACGACACGTCCGTCGGCATTCTGCTCCTCGAAGACCTCCGTGCGCTTTTTCAGTCCAGTGGCATGGTGAAGTTGGTCTCCGAGGAGATTCTGGAACACCTGCGCCGGATGGAGGAGCGGCCCTGGCCCGAATGGAGAGACCGGAGTCCGTTGACCGCCCGACAGCTCGCCGCGATTCTTCATCCCTTCGGCATCACCCCCATCAAGTGGCGACAGGATGAGGTGACGCGGAGGGGATACGAACCGGCCCACTTCACCGACGCCTTTTCCCGATATCTCCCCTCCGTGCCGCCACATCCGCCACAGACATCATGTGAAAGCACTTACACCAAAACCGCATCCGCCACAAAAGAGCTTGTACTAGGCCACCATGACGATGCTAAGTCTAGTGTTTGCAGCGCAGTGGCGGATGTGGCGGATGCTAGATATGACTCCCGAGGCGAAAGGGGGTCTCAGTGACTTGTTCAGCGCGATACAAAAATCTCTATCCGCCACAAGCGCCACACACTTCATGGCAAAGCACTTATCCCATGCCGAAACGATTGAAAAAGGGTGTTTTGTGGCGGATGGCATTTTTAGCTAAGTCCAGTGTGCTCAACGATGTGGCGGATGTGGCGGATGAACGGGGGGTTTTCCGGAGAAAGGGAGCCCCTCGGTGATCTGCTCCGCCGCGACGAACCCCCACCCGCAATCCGAAGCCGGGCGACGACGACCTGGGGGGAATGACCCACGAAGAGAGGAGCGCAAGCATCGCATTGGGCGCCCTCCGGCGCTCCAATGCCCCGGCCCCCTCGGTCTTTGACCGCGTTTCCGGGAGTATGTCAGGGCTCCGCCCCGACGCCCCAGTCACCCAATAGGAGGATGGTCATGACGAAGAGAATGGAAAGTCCTGTCCCACACCCCCGCCGCCGCCCCAACCGGGTACATGTGCGGTTTACAAGCGAAGAGTACGAGCACCTCCACCGGCAAGCTCGGCTCGCCAACGTGAAGCCTGCCACCCTGCTCCGAGAGCTGTCCCTAGGCTCCTGCCTGACACCCGTCCCGCAACTCCCCAAGGAAGTGTTCCGGGCCATCCGCAGCTTCGGGGGAAACCTCAACCAGCTGGCTCGGCAGGCGAACATGGGGAACGGAAGTCCTAAACAGGTGGAATCTCTTCGATCATCCGTCGACGACCTGCTCAGGGTCCTTCTTCACTGAGCGATGCCGGTCCTCAAGATCTCGTACGGCGGGGAAAGCTCCAAGATGATCTCCTATCTCCTCAACCAGAACGAGGCCGGCAACCGCGTCCAATCCATCGGAGGAAATGTCGTGGGGCGTGACAACGAAAGCATCGAGCGGGAGTTCCGAAGCACCCGCATCCACTTTGGAGGTGAGGGAGGACGGGAGTATTACCACGTCGCCTTGAGCTTTGAGCGCCACGACCTGGGAGACTTGGCCAAGCCCGACACGAGCCCCGACTTCGCGCGCATCCGGGATTACGGCGAGGAATGGGCGAAGGAGGCCGGCATCGCCAAGAAGTACGACTACTTGGTCGTGGTCCATGGGGAAAAGGGCCATCCCCACGCCCATGTGGTCTGGAACGCGCGGAGCTTCGAGGGCCCCAAGTACCACGGAGACAAGCAGTCCCTGGACCGCCTCCGGGACGTGAACGACCGGCTGGCGCGAAACCACGGCATCCAGCGGGAGCTGGACCGCGTGAGGGACCCGCACCGCCCCTCCGACAAATTCATCCGACAGGCGGAACGGGGAGGCGACCGCTACTCCTGGAAGCTCGACATGCAGGACCGCATCCGGGAAGCGGGCCGCCGCGCGTTTTCCGAAGAGGAGTTCAAGTCACGGCTCAAAGAGCGTGGCGTTGAGCTTCGCATCCGGGGGGAGAAGTACAGCTACAGCATGACCGACCGGGGAGGGAAGCACCGTGCCTCGCGCGAAGGTAGGCTCGGAGAGACTTACCAGCGAGCCCAACTGGTCGAGAAGTTCGGCCAGCAGAAGGAGCAGCTCCGCATGGACCCCGAAGGATACCGCCGCCGCCTCAAGGAAGAGCAGGCAAGGCCTTACTCCTGGCAGCGGGATCTCCGGGGCCGGATCATCGAGGCGCTAAGGGACGCCAAGAACCATGAAGCCTTCCGCGGAGCCCTGGAGGGCAAGGGCGTGACGGCCAAACTGGGAGAAGACGGGCTCTACCGATTCTCCTTCAAGGACCAGCACGGATTGAGCCACCGAGACGTGGCCGCCGATCGCCTCTATCGTGGCGTGCCTGACCGCATCGGCAGCCGCCTCCAGGAGAATGCGGAGCGGACCGTGGGCCCCAACCTGGCGCGGGCGGCGGGACGGGAGGCGGGCGGCCTTGTAACCACACTCATGCGCCAGGTCGAATCAGCCACGAGAGAGCACCACGGAGCAAGGGGCGGCGAGGGCCTCCCCACTCGGGAGGACCTCAGACAGGAGCGGCCACGCCACCACGAAGGCCACGAGGACCGGGCGGAACGGTGGTAGCCCCAAGGACCGGCCACTCGAACCAAGGGAGTTTCTAATGTCCAGAACCGTACAGCCTCGGCTTGAGCACCATTCGGAGGACTTCGAGCGCACGCTCATTTTGATGGGGGGATTCGTCCTCGCCATCGGGCTCTGGATCGGCGGGGCTTTCGAAGTGGAGGTCTATCTTCATGCGGCCAGAGGCACGAAAGCGGCTTTCATCGGCAAGTTCCTGGTGTGGGACCACAACGCCCTCACCAAGATCGTCCTAAATCCCTTCCTGGCTAAGCCGATGCTCTTCCTGTTGTGCGCCTCTGCCCTCGCTCTGGCGCCGGTGGTTTACGGCATGAGCAAAGGCCTGTGGAAGGATAGCCACAGCGCGGCCTACTGGGCCGTCGGGATCGTCTTCTTGCTCGGCCTCGCCTACCTTCTGCCTCAGTTGCTCCTGCCTTCAACCCTATCGCCTTTCGGACAGGTTTGGTGGAGGGTGACGGCACTCCTGGGGTTAGCCGCGACAGCATTTTTCGTCGGCTTCATCCGAGTCAGAGGAGCGAACCTGCGGGCAAGCGACATCTTGAACCAGCCGAATGCCTTCGACCTCATGGACCTCTCGGGCGCGGCGAACCTGACGGAACTCAAGCGTGCCGGGCTTCTCGTCAAGTCGTCCCACTGGCCCGCAAGTACATCCAAGGATCTCAAGGGGCGGATCTGCATCGGCCGCCTCTATAACGACGGGCGTGCTACCTCTTACTTCGTGGCGCCCGAAATTGCCAAGCTCCAGCAGACCCTCGTGGTTGCACCGACGGGCTCTGGTAAGACCACGTCGCTGGCCTTGCCGTGGAGCAGGGAACTTCCCATCCAAGGACAGTCGGTCTTTGTCCTGGACTTCAAAGGCGACATGGCCCAGCACATCCGGCTCGGGCTCGGTGGCCCCGAGGCGCCGGGCCTCTGGGTGTTCAACCCGCTGAGCCGGGCTTCTGTTCGATGGAACCCCATGATGGAGCCCGTGGAAGGGACCGCGGATTACGAAGAGAGCCAGGAGGCCATCGCCGAGGCCATCTACGGAGAGGTCAACGGCGGGACGTACCAATACTTCGACCTCCTGGACCTGCGTATCCTCAAGGCCGGGGTCCGGGCCGTGGGGCACCTCCAAGCGCCCAGCCTCAAGGCCTTGCACGACCTATTTCTCTCCCAGCAGCACCTCGAAGAGACCCTGGACCTCATCAAGGACACGGCGGACCAGGAGACCTTCGCGCGCATCGAGGCCGACCTGAAGGCTTCCACGGACAGCCGGAAGTACACCTTTACGGAGCGCATCCAAGGGGTGCGCAACAAGCTGGACGCCTTCGCGCATCCCGCCATTCAGCGGGTCACGGG
>JAKAJA010000042.1 GCA_021814085.1 Acidobacteriota bacterium
CGGCGGAAGTTGGAGAACTCCTGGCGGGAGTCGATGACGGCCAGGATGGAGGGGAGGCCCAGGCCCACGTTGCCTCCGGTGGGCAGGCCATTTATCTGGTTTTCCATGGCGTGGGAGCGAGGGGCACCAGTGGGAAACTCCGCGTAGGTGACGGAAAAGGCCGCGAGTGCCCCGACGGCCAGTACCGACAGAATAAAGAGAGTGCGCTTCATAGCGACCTCCTCTTTGATAGACCGCTTGGAACCCAAAAAACCGAACCGCGTGCGCCGCCAAATAGCACCCGTAACCCCATCGGTGCCCCCCTTATTCCTCAAGTTGGATCGCCGGTTGTGCCCTCCCAGGTGCGACAGTAAGTAAATTGATATCAGGCCATTACAAGTGACAGGCGGTAACCGCAAAATGGTTGTGACCGGCGGAGCGGCCTCCCGCCGGCCAGAAAAGGAAGCAGCAGGCTGAGACGAAGCCTATCCGCCGAGCCGCTCGAAGAATCGCACCAGCGACTCCGTACCGCCGTAGAAGTTCTCGATGAGGAACTTCTCGTTGGGACCGTGAGCGGCGCAATCGGGGAGCCCGAAGCCCATGAGGAGGACGGGGGCCTTGAGGGCTTCCTGGAAGGTCGCCACGATGGGAATGGACCCCCCCGTGCGAATGTACACCGTCTCCTTCCCGTAGACGTCGGCCATGGCCTGGGAGGCCACCTGGACGACGGGGTTGTCCGTGCTCACCACCACCGCGGCCCCCATATTGAGGAGCTTCGCCTCGAGCCGGATGCCCTCGGGCACGATGGACATGACGTACTCGCGATACAGCTCGAAGATCTCCTCGGGGCGCTGGTCGGGGACCAGGCGCATGGAGATCTTGGCGGTGGCGCGGGCGGGGATGACGGTCTTGGCCCCGGCTCCCGTGAAGCCGCCGGGCATGCCGTGGACCTCCAGGGTCGGGCGGGCCCAGGTCCGGTAGAGGACCGAATAGCCCGGCTCGCCCGTGAGTTTCGTGGAGCCCACCTCGGTGCGGATGTACTCCGCCTCGTCGAAGGGGAGGGAGGCCCACGCCTTGAGCTCGGCCTCCGTGGGGGGCTTCACCTTGTCGTAGAAACCCGGGATGAGGATGCGGCCCTGGTCGTCCTTGAGCCTGGCGATGATCTGGCAGAGGGCGAAGAAGGGGTTGGGGGAGGCGCCGCCGTAGGAGCCCGAATGGAGGTCGGAGGCGGGGCCCTGGGCCACGAGCTCCGTGTAGCAGAGGCCCCTGAGGCCCACCGTGAGGCTGGGGAGGCCCGGGGCAAACATCTCCGTGTCGGAGACGATGACCAGGTCGCAGGCCAGGCGCTCGGGGTGGCTGCGGACGAAGGACTCGATCCCCTCCCCGCTGATCTCCTCCTCACCCTCGATGAGCACCCGGACGTTCACCGGCAGCTTCCCGCCGGCCCTCATGAGGGATTCGATAGCCTTGAGGTGCATGACCATCTGCCCCTTGTCGTCGGTGGACCCGCGGGCGTAGAGGCTCCCGTCCCGTTCGGTGGGCTCGAAGGGCGGGGTGGCCCACTCGTCCACGGGGTCCACGGGCTGGACGTCGTAGTGGCCGTAACAGAGGACCGTGGGCTTGCCGGGGGCGTGGAGCCAGTCCCCGTAGACCAGGGGGTGTCCCGACGTCGGGATGATCTCCACGTGCTCCATCCCCGTGCGCCCCAGGTCGTCGGCCACCCACTGGGCGGCGCGCAGGATGTCGGGCTTGTGCTCGGGGAGGGTGCTCACGCTGGGAATGCGGAGCAGGTCTTTCAGTTCCTCAAGAAATCGGCCGCGGTTCTCGCGGGCGTAAAGGACGGCGAGAGAGTCGGACATGGCTGGAACCTCCTGGAACGGATTGTACTCCAGGAGAAAGGGCCTGAGGCCTCGCGGGCCTCCCTGCGGTTCGGGCATGCAACTCCGACGGTCCTCCCGCGTATGAAGCTACCAGGAGGTGTCCCATGCAGTTCAGGTCGGTTGCGAGCAAGATGGTCGCGCCAGTCATCGCCGCGGCGCTTTGGTTGACCCTGGCCCCCGTGGCCTTCGCCGCGGCCCCGGGCGCCGATATCGTGGCTCTCAGGATCCAGGGAGACAAGGAGAAGGTGCTCATCGAAATGCCCGTGGAACTCCTCCAGTTCATCGCGAAGAACAGCAAGGAGGAACAGTTCGACGTGGGGAAGATCGGCGGTAAGGACACGCGGTTCCCCATGGCGGACCTGATGAAGATCGTGGAGAGCGGCAAGGCCAAGGACCACGAGGTCCTCTTCTTCACGGCCAAGGACGAGCACGGGGAGAGCGGGGCCTTCTACGTGAGGACCTTCACGCGGAAGGGGCACGGCGGTGCCGGCAAGCCCAGCGGCCTCGTCTTCAGCGTCCTCAAGGACGGCAAGGAGAAGGTGAGCATCTCGGTGTCCATGGACACGGTGGACTCCTGGGCGAAGGATTTCGGAGGGGAAGAGAAGGGCTCCGACGATTTCGGCCCCTTCGTCCGCACCGCCCTGGCCTGCGCCAAGGAGCTGGGGGTGGGGCCCCTCCTCAAGATCGAGACGGAGGACAGCGCCCTCGTCTTCTCTCTCAAGTAGATCCACTCGACCCCCTTCCAACGGAAGACCTTCGGGCCGGGAGCCACCCTCCCGGCCCGATCCCTTTTCGTGGTGCTATGCTGGCCTTCGTGACGGAGGCGCCTTGAACAAGGGGTTCGAGTACCGCGAGGTCATCGATGGGCGGGGAGAGGGCCGGGCGCTTCTGGACTATCTGTGCTCGCGCTACCGCCACACGGAGGCGGAGCAGTGGCGGGAACGGATAGATGAGGGGCGGGTCCTTCTGGGCGGCGTCCCGGTGAGAATGGATCATGTCCTGCGGCGGGGTCAGGTCTTGTCCTGGGTCCGGCCGCCCTGGGATGAACCCCCGGTGCCCCTCGTGTATGCCATCCTCTTCCAGGACGACGCCCTCCTCGTGGTGGCCAAGCCGTCCGGTCTGCCCACCCTCCCCGGCGGCGGGTTTCTCGAAAACACCCTCATTGCCCTCGTGCGGCGGCGCTGCCCGGAGGCTTCACCCGTCCACCGGCTGGGCCGCGGCACCTCCGGACTTGTCCTGTTCGCAAGGACCGCGGAAGTCGGGCGGGCTCTCTCCCATGCGTGGCGGGAGAAAAGGGTCACGAAGACGTACCGGGCCCTCGTCTCGGGCCATCCCGCCTCGGACGCCTTCCTGGTGGAAGCGCCCATCGGACCCGTGCCCCACCCAGGGCTTGGGTCCGTCCACGCCTCGAACGCCCTGGGGAAAGCCTCCAGGAGCTGGGTCCGGGTTATCGAGCGGCGGAGCGGCGCGTGCCTGGTGGAGGTGGACATCGAGACGGGCCGGCCCCACCAAATCCGCATCCACATGGCCGCCTGTGGCCACCCCCTCGTGGGAGACCCCCTCTACGCCGCGGGGGGCGGCCTTCTCGGCCATGGGACGGCCCTTCCAGGCGACGGAGGGTACCTCCTCCACGCCTACAGGTTGGGCCTGCCCCACCCCGTTACGGGAGAGTGCCTCCGGGTTGAGTGCCGGCCTCCCCGAGCCCTGAGGTCCGCGGCCGAGCGCGGAGGGAACCCATAGCCCCCCGGGAGGAAATGGGACGCCCGCCGGACCTGTTACCATGGTCTAGGCGACGGATGCGCCGACCGTGAAGGAGACTCCCGTGCCCTACATGCTTGTTCGTCACCGAGTGAAGAAATACGCCACATGGAAGAGGGCCTTCGACGAGGACGCCGAGGCCAGAAAGGCCGCCGGATGCCTCGGGGGCCAGCTCTTCCGCAACCACGACGACCCCGAGGACGTGATGGTGCTCCTGGCGTGGGACTCGGCCGACAAGGCCCGGGCCTTTTCACGCTCCACCCCGGTCCGGGACGTGATGGACGCGGCGGGAGTCATCGGGGTGCCGTCCATCGTATTCCTGGGGGACACGGAGCGGGTCGAGGTCTAAGGGAACTGGAGTTCAGCGGCGGCAGGGACGGCCGCTGGCCGGCCCTGACATCCGCTGCAGCGACGCGTGGGGCAGCGCCCACTACGGATGCTGAAGCCACTGCCGTGCTCCGACGGCGCCCATGACGAGCTCAACGGAGAGCGCGCAGAGGATCATGCCCATGACTCGGGTAAGGATCGCTGTGCCGGAGTTGCCCAGGACGCGGTAGATGGGCTCTGCCAGGCGCATCAGGAGGTAGGTGACACCGAGGACCGCCAGCAGGATTGCAGTCGTGCCCGCCTGGACCGCGAATGAGTACGTGTCGTTGTCGGTCAGGAGCACACAGGCCATGATCGAGCCAGGGTTTGCGATTGCAGGCACCGCCAGCGGAAAGACCGCGAGATCGTGGCCTGCTTCGGGCGTCGTCTCGAAGTGCCCGCCGAAGACCATCTTGAGGCCAAGCAGAAAGAGGATCAGCCCGCCGGCGAGCTGCAAAGAGATCAAGCGAACGTGCATCGCGGTGAGGATGACCTGGCCGACCAGGATCGAGGCCACGAGAATGGCGCCCGAATAGAGAAGCGCGTTCCTGGCGGCGCGGCGCTTCGCCGGCTTGTCGAGAGCAGGCGTGAGGGCAACAAAGAGCGCGAGCGTTCCGACGGGGTCGATCGTGGCCCCCAGCAAGAGAGCATCTCGAAGGAACTTCTCTAACATACCGGCAGTATACGCAATCGATGCCGCGTCGCCTAACTCCCCGTTAATCAATCCCCTTCAAGGGCGAAATCCACGGCGGCCTTGGCGTGGATGACAAGGGTATCGAAAACGGGAAGGTCCGTGTCCTCCTGCTTGATGAGGAGGGGGATCTCGGTACATCCCAGGACCACCCCCTGGGCCCCCCGGGCCCGCAGCGCCTCCACGATGGCCAGAAACCGGCTCTTGGTCTCCGGGAGGAAGACCCCCTTGAGAAGTTCCCCGTTGATGGCCTCGTGGATGAACCGGCGGTCCTCCTCCGCCTCCGGCACGAGGGCGGTAATCCCCGCGGCCTTCAGCTTGGCCTTGTAGAAATCCATCTCCATGGTGGGCCGCGTTCCGAGGAGGGCGACCCGGTCCAACCCCCGTCCGCGGATGTGTCGCGCGGTGGCTTCGGCGATGTGGATGATGGGCCTGGGAAGTTGGGCCTGCAGGTCTTCGGCGAACCTGTGCAGCGTGTTCGCGCAGAGCAGTATACCCTCGGCTCCGCCCCCCACCAGGACCTGCGCTCCACGAAAGACGAGGTTGTACACCCCCCGCTGGTCGTCGGCCCGGTTCAACCGGTCCACGTCCCCGTAGTTGAGGGAATAGAGGAGACACCGCGCCGCCTCCAAGCCGCCGAGCCGGCGGTTGGTCTCCTCGTTGATGTGGCGGTAGTACTCGAGGGTCGAGATCCAACCCGTCCCCCCAATCATTCCGACGGTCTTCATCGTTCCCCCTGGACCTAGGGCCCTGCTTCTATTTGCCCTTTTTCGCCTCCGCGGGCTTGGGGAGACTCACGCCGAGCTGGGAAAAGAGGAAGGCGTACACGTCCATGTTCTCCTCGATGCGCTCCGAGAGAGACATGTCCAGCCCGTGACCGGCCTTGGCGTTCGTCCGGAGGAGGACGGGGTTTTTGGACCCGTTGGCGGATTGCAGGGCGGCCACGAACTTGCGGGACTGCATGGGGTCCACCCGGGGGTCGTTGGCTCCCGTGAGGAACATGGAGGCCGGATAGGCGGTCCCTTTCTTGATCCGGTGGTAGGGAGAATAGGCGTACAGGGCCTTGAACTGGGCCGGGTCTTTCACC
The DNA here is from genome assembly GCA_021814085.1 of Acidobacteriota bacterium. Lineage (GTDB taxonomy): Bacteria > Acidobacteriota > UBA4820 > UBA4820 > DSQY01 > JAKAJA01. The sequence continues at coordinate 5,762 of JAKAJA010000042.1, forward strand.
GTCCCGAACTCGGGAATGTTGAAAGAGCCGTTGGTCGAAAGCTCCACCCGGAGCATGTCGTAGATGCCCACGTGGCTCACCACGGCCTTGAACATCTCCGGGTGCTGGGTCAACTCGGCGCCCATGAGAAGGCCGCCGTTGCTCCCCCCCGTGATGGCGAGCCGCCCGGGCCGCGTGTACTTCTGCTCCACCAGGGTCCGAGCGCAGGCGGCGAAATCGTCGAAGACGTTCTGCTTTTTCGTGAGCTTGCCCGCCTCGTGCCACTCCTCGCCGAAGTCGCCGCCGCCCCGAAGGCTCGCGATGGCCCAGATTCCACCCTGCTCGATCCAGGCCCGGCGTGCGGAGGAGAAGCCCGGCGTCTCGCTGATCCCGAAGCCGCCGTAGCCCGTCAGGAGGACGGGGTTGTTCCCGTCCAGGGGCGTGCCCTTGAGCATGAGGAGGGTGAGGGGGATTTTTGTGCCGTCCGGCGAGACCGCCATCGTGCGAACGACCTCCGTGTCCGAGAAGTCGGCGGGGGAAGTCTGCGCGAGGGCGGTCTTGGAGACCGTCCTCGAGGCCGTCGAGTAGCGGTACCAGGCCCCGGGTGTGAGGTAGCTCTGGCTGCTGAAGAGGAGGTCGTCCTTGCCCGCGTGGACCAGCGCTCCCACGCTGCTCACGGGCGTCACGGGGACCTCTCCGAGGCCCTTGCCCGCCAGGTCGAAGATGCGGATGCGCGATGGGCCACCCATGAGGTCACACACGTACAGGTGGGACTCGGTGGGGAGTATCGATTCGATGACCGCGTCGGAGGCGGGGACCACCACGACCGCCTTGGAGATGTCCGGCTCCTTGGGCGAGGCGCGGAGGACCTTCCCCCGGGGGGCATCCTTGAGCGAGAGGATAAAGAGGTCGCCCCCGGGGCCGAAGCTGGTACTCACCGCCTTGTCGCTGAAATCGGCCACCCTGGTCCATGTCCCCGAGGGTCCCAGGAGGTAGAAGGCAAACTCGCCGCCGTCGCCGTTGGCCACGGTGGCCAGGATGTGGGTGCCGTCGTCGCTCCTTTGGAGGGCCGTCTCGGCGATGCGGGGCCATTCCTTGCCGATGGAGTATGTATCCTTGGCCTCAGGGGTCCCGAGGGTGTGGTGGTAGACCTGCTGGTAAAAGTTGAGGTCCATCTGTGGGCGCTCGCCGGCCCGTGGGTAGCGCGTGTAGTAGAACCCCTTGCCGTCCCTGTCCCACGCCAGGCTGCCGCCCCCCGTGCCCTCCTGGACACGGGTGATGGCCTCGTGGACCTCCTTACCCGTGGCCACATCGAATACATGGACCGTGCCATCCTCGCTCCCCCCCACGGAGAGGGAGGCGGCGACGAGCTTCCCGTCGGGGGAGGGCACGTACCAGTCGATGGCCGTGATCCCCCTGGGATCCAGGACGTTGGGATCGATCACGACCCGGGCGCCGCCGGGGTCGTCCGCCGAGGGGAGGGCCACGAGGAAGGGCTGCTGCTTGGGAGGCTGCCGCTTCATGGCGAAGAGGGCCCCCTCCCGTGCCTCGATATCGTAGAACCCGGGGGAGGCTCCCCCCAGGAGGACGGAAAACCGCTCCCTGAGAAACTCGCGTCCCGGCAGCTTGTCCAGGTAGATCCGGGCGCAGGCGTTCTGCGCCTGGCTCCAGAACTTCACCGCGGGGTCGGACCAGTCCTCCAGCCACCGATAGTCGTCGGTCACCCGCACCCCGTGGTAGGTGTCCACCACCGGCTTCTTCTCCGTGGTCGGAGGGCATTTCAGCGGGTCCGCGGCCAGGACACCCAAGGCCAGTGCCGCGAGGGAAGCGATTGTCACAGTCAGGACCTTGTTCCTCATGGGATCTCCTCTCGGGGTGGGAGCGAATCGCCCCAGCCCGGCCTACAGTATAAAGTCCGTGGAGATGAAACTGGAGTTGTGGTCGCGGACGATGTCCTCGATGAGGGCCTTGTTGGCCTCGTTTACCTTGGCCGCCACCACGGTCCGGATGGAGAAGACACGCAGGGCATCGGACACGGACAGGGTGCCCTCCGCCGAGTCCTTGCGGCCGCAGAAGGGGAAGGTGTCGGGTCCCCGCTGGCACTGGCTGTTGATGTTCACCCGGCACACCTGGTTCACGAGGGGGTCCACGAGCCTGCCGATGACCTCGGGATCGCTCCCGAAAATGCTCACCTGCTGGCCGTAGGGCGAGTCGATGACGTACCGCACGGGGGTCTCGATGTCTTCGAAGGAGGCCACGGGGATCACGGGGCCGAACTGCTCCTCGTGGTAGACGCGCATGGAGGCGTCCACGGGGTAGAGGATGGCGGGGGAAAAGAAGGTGCAGCCCACCGTGCCACCGCCGGGGTTCACCACGCGCGCGCCCTTGGCCAGGGCGTCTTCCACGAGCTCCACCTGGTACTTGACCCGCTCGCCGTCCGGCATGGGGGTGATGCCCACCCCCGCTTCCCATGGCATGCCGCATTTGATCGCCGACACGGCGGCAGTGAGTTTCTGCAGGAAGGCATCCACGAGATCTTTGTGCACCCAGAGGATCTTGAGGGCCGTGCACCGCTGGCCGTTGTAGGAGAGGGCGCCGAGGACCGACTCGGACACGGCCTGCTCCAGGTCGGCGTCCTTGAGGATGATGGCGGCGTTCTTCGCCTCGAGCCCCAGGACGGAGCGCAGGCGGTGCGGCGTGGGGTGCTGCTTCTTGAGGCTGTCCGCCACCCGGCTCGACCCGATAAAGGCCAGGACGTCCACCTTGCCCGTGGCCATGAGGGGATGAACCACCTCCTCCCCGCGTCCGAAAAGGGTGTTCACGACCCCGGGAGGGAAGGAGTCGCGGAAGGCCTCCAGGAAGGGGAAGTGCAGGAGGACCCCCACGCGGGGCGGTTTGAAGAGGACCGTGTTCCCCATGATGAGGGCGGGGATGAGGAAGGTGAACGTCTCGTTCAAGGGGTAGTTGTAGGGGCCCATGCAGAGCGCCACGCCCAGGGGACCGCGGCGGATCTGGCCCACGATCCCCTGCGCGATGGTGAATCGGGAGGAGACCCTGTCCAGGTCCCTGAGGGCGTCCATGGTATCCCGTATGTAGTCCGCCGTTCGGTCGAACTCCTTGGCCGCGTCGGGGTAGGTCTTTCCGATCTCCCACATGAGGAGGCGGACCACCTCCTCACGGATCGCCCGCATGCGGTGCACGAACTGGTCCATGTGGCCGATGCGCTGGCGCACGGACATGGTGGGCCAGCGCCCCCGGCCGTGGTCGTACGCCTTGACCGCCGCCCCCAGGGCCTCCAGGGCGTCCGCCCGCCCCATGAGGGGATACCTGCCGAGGAGCCGCTGCTTCGGCCCTTCGGGCGTGCGCATGCACACCGGGGAAAGCACTTCCCGCATGGGGCCGTCCCAGTGCCGCAACTCCCCGTTGACAAGGACCCGGTCGCAGACCACGGGCCCATCCAAGCGGAACTGTTCGGGGATCTGAGTCTCATCGGGGAACGCGAAAGGGCCCCCGCTCGCATCCTTTGACATGGTTGTGTGCCTCCTTTGCACAGTATAGGCGCGGGGATGTCCCCAGTGGTGCCGATGCTGAGGATCGCCAGGTCGGGGCAGACGCCCCGGGCGCCCCGCCGGGAGGCTGCTATTGGTCCCTGTCCGGACCCGCGCCCCAGAAGTTGGTGCACTCCCTGGCGTCCTCGCCGTACCACCGCACCTTCTCCTCGGTAATGAAGCACGTGGCATGCGACCCGTAGATCTTGGAGAAGATCACGGAACCACGGGCGCCCGAGGAGGAGGAAAACAGAATCTCGGCCCAGTTCTTCCCCTTGGAGGAAGTGAGGTCCGCGCCGCAGACGGGGCAGGCGAATTCCACGCGGTGGCCCTTCTCCAGCCCGAACCCCTGGGGAACAAACACGTCGTAGTTGCCGGGCTTGGGGCTGAACAGGAAGAGTCCGGTCCGCTTCTTGAGCCGGGCGCGCAGGACGATTTTCACGTTGGGATTGAGGACGGCGTTGCAGTGCGGGCACGCATAGGTCCGTTTCATGGCAGGCTCCCCTTGTTCTCTACCTACTAACCTAGTGCCGCCGTTCGCCCATGTAAAGCGCGCCCGGGTATCTTGCCGGGCCGCGGAGAGGGGGGCCGGGAACCTTTTCTCTGGTTGTTCCGTCATGAAGGGTGAGGAGGCCACATGAGCGAGTCGGCGCCCAACCCGGACCTGTTCCTCGCCCGCCGAGCCGCCGCGGGCCAGGAGGACGCCTGGGCCGGCAAGATA
>JAKAJA010000043.1 GCA_021814085.1 Acidobacteriota bacterium
ATCTGATGGCGCTCTCCACGGTAGAGTAGGCCGTCATCATGATGATGGGGAGGTCCCTGTACCTGGGCCCCACGACTTTGAGCACCTGGAGGCCGTCCGTGTCGGGCAGGCGGTAGTCCAGGAGGACGAGGTCGATCTCCTGCTCCTCCAGGACCCGCTGGGCCTCGCTGCCCCGGTCCACCTCCACCACCGTGTAGCCCTCCTTGCCGAGCCTGTTGGCGAGGGACCAGCGGATGAGCTTTTCGTCTTCAACGAGAAGGATCTTTTCCTGAGCCATCAGGGACTCCCAGCCGCAATGGGCAGATAGACCGTGAACGTGGACCCCGAGCCGTCCTCCGACGTGATCTCGATGCGCCCGCCGTGGGCGTTTACGATCCGCTGGACGATGGAGAGCCCCAGCCCCGTTCCGATGTGCTTGGTGGTGAAGAAGGGCTTGAAGATGTTCGCCATGTTCTCGGGCTTGATACCGCAGCCCGTGTCGCTGATTGAGACGGCGAGGAACCACTCCTCGGGTCGGGCCTCGAGGGCGACCAAGCCTCCCGCTGGGGTGGCCTGGACGGCGTTCACCAGGAGGTTCACGAAAATCTGCAGGAGCTGCTGGGGGTCGCCGCAGATCATGGGCAGCGATTCGGGGGCCACGGTTTCTATGCGGACGTGCGCCTCGTCAGCCACGGGCGAGACGAAGGGCATGGAGGCCTCCACCAACAGACTCAGGGGGACGGGCTCGCGCCGCACGGCCACGGGTTTGGCGAAGGAGAGGAGATCCTTCACGAGGCTGTCCAGGCGCCGCATCTGTGCGAGGGCCTCCTGGAAGACCGCGAACCTGGGGTCCCCGGGCTGGTGGATGCCAGACATCATCTCCATGGCGCCCCTCAGCCCCGCGATGGGGTTTTTGATCTCGTGGGCGACGCTGGCCGCCAGGCGGCCCAGTTCGGCCAGGTTCTCCGCCTGCGCCAGGTCCTGTTCCAGCCGCTTCAACTCCGTCACGTCCTTGAGGACCAGCGAAGCCCCAACGGGACCGGGCGCCTGGATCTCCGTTCGGGTCACCAGGAGATCCGCGGTGCCCTTGGGACCCTGGTCCAGGGTGGCCTCGAAATGGCGGGTGCCGTCGTGGGTGGCGGCGGAGGAGGGCATCACCCTGATGAGGTTGGATGGGAGGAAGTCCTCCATGGGGCGGCCGAGGGCCTGCCTCGGTTCGACCCCGAAGATGGCGCTGGCACCCCTGTTCCATGAGGCGATGCGCCCCGATTCGTCGAGGGTGACGAGGCCGTCCATGGAGGCCTGGAGGATGGAGAGGAGGTATTGCTCGCGGCCGGCCACCTCCCGCCTGAGCGCCTCCTCCTCCCGGATGTCCTGAAAGAAGGCCATGGTGCCCAGGAGGGTCCGGTCCTCGTCCTTGATGAGGGAGGCGGTGACCCTCAGGGGGACGAACTCGCCCGACTTGGCGCGGAAGGACGTCCTGTGGCCCGTGACGATCTCCTCGGCCAGGAGCCTCGACATGATCCGCGCCGCCTCCGAGGCCCCCCCCTCGTAAAAGGTGTGCACGGGTTTGCCCAGCATCTCGCCTTCCGTGTATCCGAAGATGCTTTCGGCCGCCCGGTTGAGGAGGGTGATCCGGCCGTTCATGTCGGTGGAGACGATGCCGTCCACGGAGGAGTTCAGGATGTTCCGCACCAGCTCCTGGGACCGAGCGAGGGCCCGTTGGGCCTCCTGCTGGGCCGTGATGTCCAGGTAGATCTCCATGAGGTTGGGCGTGCTCATGCCCGAACCCGTCACGACGCGCACGATCTTGAGGTAGGCCTTGGTGTTCTCCGAGTCGCCCACCTTCTTGATGACGTGCATGGTGGCGGTTCCGCTGGAGGCGTACTGCGCCGAGCACGCGTCGCAGTCCAGAGCCTCGGGCCTCATGACCTCCCGGCAGGTTCGTCCCGCGGCCTTCTCGGCGGGCACCTGGAGGAGGTCCTGCGGCATGTCCCGGTTCATCCAGGTGATGCGCAGGTTTTTGTCCAACAGGACGATGCCCACGTCCATGGCGGAGAGGATCTGGTCCAGGAGCCTCCATTCCTCCCGAGTCCGCTCGGCCCCTGCCTCGGTGGCGGCGATTCGCTCCCGGGCGGACTCGGCCATCTCCTCGCTGGCGCGCTGGTAGCAGTCCAGCAGCATGTAGGTCCCTTCCCGGAAGGTCTGCTGGACGATGTCCTTGAAGGCGGTCTTGCCCTCGAATTTAGATCCCGCCAAGCGCTCGACGAGGAGGCGCTCGCCCACGGCCACGGCGCGAGAGACGTCCGCGAGGCGAACGTGCTCGGACACGCGGCGGCGGGCCAGGTCCTGGTAGAAGTCGAAGAGGCTACCCTGTCCGCCCGAGGACCAGACTTCCTTGAGGGCCCCCGCGTGGCGTGCCACCGGCCCCATCACTTCCACCGGGGACATGCCGTGGTAGCCCGAGACGGTCTGGATGATCGTCTCCACCCATTCGGTGAGCCAGCCCGCCTCCTCCGCCTCGAGCCAATGGAGGAAAGCCTGGCGCTGGGCGGTGATCCGGCGAGTCTTCACTTCTGGCTCCATGAGGTGCGCCGTTTTTCCAGGAAGGCCGAAAGGCCCTCGCGGACATCGGGGCTCGTGCGAGCGTAGGTGTTTACCATCTCGGCCAGGTCCAGGGCCGACTCCGTGGAGAGGCCGGCGGTCCTCCAGAGGAGCTCCTTCGTGAGGGCCATGGAGGCGGGAGAACTGCTCCTGAAATCCCGGGCGGCTCCCAGGGCTTCGTCGAGCAGGACCTCGCAAGGAACGATCCGCGTCACGATGCCCATCGCTTGGGCCTCCTCGGCGTTCAGCGTCCGGCCCGTGAGGAGGAGGTCCTTGGCCCTTCGCTCCCCGAGCTGGCGGGAGAGGAACACGAGGACCATGGCCGCCACGAATCCGATGCGCACTTCGGGGTAGCCGAAGGTGGCTTCGGGACAGGCCAGGACCACGTCGCACAGGCTCACGAGCCCGCAGCCTCCCGCGAGGGCCGGCCCGTTGACGGCGGCGATGACGGGCTTCGGGCAGGTGCCGATGCTCCGGAAGAGGGCTTTGAAGCGGGCCGCGTCCTCCGTGTTCTGGGCCGCCGATGCCGTCCGCAGGCCCTGCAGGGTCTTGAGGTCCGCCCCCCCGCAGAAAGCCGCCCCTTCGCCCGTGAGGATCACGACCCGGACGGACGCGTCCCCAGAGACGCGTCCGAAGGCCTCCGTCAACGCCACCACCAGCTCGGCGTCCAGGGCGTTGCGCGCCTCCGGACGGTTCATCTTCAGTACCGCCGCGGAACCCAGGATTTCCGTAATCAGGACGGACTCTGGCATGGGCTACCTCAGAGGAGTGAAGAGTGAGGAGTGAGGAGTGAGGAGTGAGGAGCGGAAACAAAATGGGAAAGGAGACATCATGTCAGGCGTTCCGTCCTTTCTACTCTGCTCCCCGCTCCCTGCTCCCGGCTTCTTACGTCTGAAACACGCCCACGCCGAGGGGGGGCACTTCGGGGTTGTGCGCCGCCACGTCGAGGGCCCTGATGAGGTGGTCCCTCGTCTCCTCCGGGAGGATGATCGAGTCGATCCAGAGCCGCGCGGCGCCGTACTTGGGCTCGGTGGCGTCGGTGTACCGCTTCTTGATCTCCTCGAGGGCCGAGCGCTTCTCTTCCGCGGTGAGGGTCTTGCCGCCCTTCTGGAGCTGCGCGAGCCGGATGTCCAGGAGGGTGTTGGCCGCCTGGTCACCGCCCATGACCGAATACCTGGCCGTGGGCCAGGCGAAGAGAAACCTGGGGTCGTAGGCTTTCCCGCACATGGCGTAATGGCCCGCGCCGAAGGACCCGCCCAGGATGAGGGAGATCTTGGGCACGCCCACGTTGGAAACGGCGTTCACCATCTTGGCGCCGGCCCGGATGATGCCCGCGTACTCCGAGTCGCGGCCCACCATGAAGCCGTTCACGTCGTGGATGAACAAGAGGGGGATGCGCTGCTGGTGGCAGTCCAGGATGAACCTCGCGGACTTGTTGGCGCTCTCCACATAGATCACCCCGCCGATCTCCGTGGGTTTGCCCTTCTCCTTCAGGTGGATCTTCTGGTTGGCCACGATGCCCACGGCCCAGCCGCCGATTCTGGCGTACCCGCAGACCAGGGTCCTCCCGTATTGGGGACGGAATTCTGTGAACTCGCTTCCGTCCACGAGCCGGGCGATGATCTCCCTCACGTCGTACTGCCCCATGGGATTGGCGGGGATGAGTCCGTAGAGGTCCTCGGGGTCGCAGGCCGGGTCGGCGCTTGCGATGCGGGAATATGGGGCCTTGTCCGGAGAGCCCATGCGGTCCACTACCTCCCGGATGCGGGCGATGCAGGAGGCGTCGTCCTTCTCGTGGAAGTCCACGGTCCCCGAGATGGCCGAGTGAACGGTGGCCCCTCCCAGCTCTTCCGAGGAGATGCCCTGCCCGATGGCGGCCTTCACGAGGGCGGGCCCCGCGAGGTAGAGCCCCGAACCATCGGTCATGAGGAGGGTGTCGCACATGACGGGCAGGTATGCGCCCCCAGCCACGCACGAACCCATGATGGCGGCGATCTGGGGGATGCCCAAGGCAGACATGCGCGCGTTGAGGTAGAAGACGCGTCCGAAATCGTCCTGGTCGGGAAAGACCTCGTCCTGGAGTGGAAGGAAGATCCCCGCCGAGTCCACGAGGTAGAGGACGGGCAGGTGGTTCTCCAGGGCGATGGTCTGTGCCCGGATGACCTTTTTCGCGGTCATGGGGAAGAATGCGCCCGCCTTCACGGTGGCGTCGTTGGCGATGATCATGAACTCGCGCCCGCAGATGAGGCCCGTGCCCGTGACCACGCCCGCCGCGGGAGCGCCGCCCCATTCCTCATAGAGGCCGAATGCGGCGAAAAGCCCCAACTCGTGGAAGGGCGTTGCGGGATCCAGGACCCCCTCGACACGCTCCCTCGCCGTGAGGCGGCCTTTCTCGTGCTGCTTCTCGATGGCCTTGTCACCCCCGCCCTTCATGAGGATGGTGGAGAGCTCGCGAACCTGCCTCGCCAGACCCCGGTTGTGGTCCCGGTTCTTCTTGAAATCGAGGCTCTTGCGGATGTCATCGGTGAGGGCGGACAGGATCGCGGCCAAGGGGCCCTCCTAAAAAATGAAGTATAGCAGAGTGAAATGCCCCAGCGCAAAGCCCGGACAGCCCATTGGTGGGGCGTATGGCATAGGGCGGAATATTGACCCTCGTTGAGGGGGGAGCCCGCGTTATCCCGGCGGGCGTGGTGCGGGGTGTGCGGCACATTACGCGCGACGCCAGGCGCATTATGTTGATGCATTGCAGAGAGAATAAGGGACGGTATAGTCCTAAAGGACACGGGGGGCGGGATGTCGAGTCCCGCCCCACATGCCAAGCATCGGCGTGCTACTTCTTCAAGGATTCCTTGAAGGTCTTGGCCGGCTTGAAAGCCGGGTAACGCCGCTTCGGCACCTTAACCTTGCCGCCCGTCTTTGGATTGCGGGCCGCACGGGGGTTGCGCTCCCTCGTGAAGAAGGTTCCGAATCCGGAGATGGTGACCTTTTCCCCCTGCCTGAGGCACGTGGTGATGAGACCCTTCCCGGGCCTGGAGTCGGTGAGAGCCTCCAGGACGGCACGCACGTCTTTCTGGGAAAGACCCGTGACTTCAGACAACTTCCGGATCAACTCCGTCTTGGTCATAAAGGCTCCCTCCTGGTTCTGATGCGATGATAGCACCGCGTATGGCCGTGTCAAGCGGGTGATGAGCTGGCCGATGAAAACCTCTGGTCCCGATTCTCACCGGGGGTGCCCGGCCTCCTATCCCAGGTACTCCCGGGCGTCCTGCGCGTCCAGCAGACCTTCTTTTGCAAGCCCCAGGAGCCGCTGGGCGAGGGGCATCCCGCCGGTGTTCTCCACGGCCCGCCTCAGATCCTCGGCCTTGGGCTCATCGGAGAGGAGGGCGCGGGCGCCTTCGGTCATGGGGAGCCACTCGAGCACCTCGGTGGTGGGCAGGGACTCCCACCGCAGACAGTACTCGCAGCCCTGCCGCGTGTAGAGGGTCAGGGGCATGCCATCTCGCCCCGTTATCTCCGTTGGCAGCTTGCAGTAGGGGCAGAGCTGGGCCACGGAGGCCACCGTGAGGATGCCCTTCAGCACGCCGGCCCGGAGGGGAGACCGGAACTGGTTCCGCAGCAGCCAGCGGAGGGCGGAGACGGCATCGGGCTGGTGGAGGACGCCCAGGACCCGCGTGTGAGAGGCGGCAAGGAGCGCGAGCTCCATGGAGCGGCGCTCTTTGATGGGGAAGCAGGAGAAGAGGGCCGGCTCCTGCTTGAGGGCGAGGGTGATGAGCTCGGGCCAGGTGGCCTCCCGCTCCCGCGAGACCTCCATCTGGGACGCGCCTTCCACGGCCAGGAGGGAGTACTCTTCGAGGGCGACCGTGGGTTTGAAGATGCGGGCGAGGCGGTCCAGCAGGGTGTAGTAGACCTCGCTGATGCCGGGCCCCGGGGCTCCCGTGAGAAGGACGAGGCCGCTACCCGCGGCGAACGCGTCCTGGATTCCCTCCCTCTCCGCGGGCCCGAGCTGCTCCATGAGGCGCTGCCACTCGCGCGCCAGGACCTTCTCGTCGTAGAGCGTGAGAGTGTACCGGTTGCCCTGGAGGGTGGAGAGCTGCTTCACGTGGAGGGTGAGGAACCGGCCCTCCACCTGGAGGCGCACGCGGCCCTCCTGGCGGGGGCTCACCCGGCGGTCCTTGAGCCGCGCGAGCTCGATGAGAAGGGCGTCCATCTCCTGCCGCTTCTGCGGCGAGAGGGCGAACCGGTCCTCCACGTTGTCGGAGCCCTTGAAGGCGATCCGGAGGGCCTGCTCGTCGGGCTTGATGAAGACCGTGCGCGACCCGTTGCGTATGGCTTCGGCGAGGACCGTCCGCAGCCACTCGGCGGCGGACGAGTCGGGCTTGAGGGCCGACCAGTGGATGGGCCGGATGCGCTTGCTCTGGAGGGCGAGGACAAAGAGGTGGTCACCCGCGATGTTGCGCACGACCCCCGGGTCCTTGGCCACGCCGTAGAACTGCTCCAGGGCCCGGATGACGGTCTCCCTGGGGCATACTACGGGGTCGATGGTGAGCCCCGTGAGCTCCTCGAGGGCGGGGATGATGGAGGGGTTGTCCAGGTCCGCGATGGCCACCGTCAGCAGGGAGCCGTTCTTCTCCACGGGGACGACCTGGTAGAACTGGGCGAGGTTGCCGGGGATGAGGTCGATCACCGTCGGGTCCTTGACCCACTGCGGCAGATCGTAGGGGATGAGCCCCATGGAGTCGCGCATGAACTGGCTGAGGCGTTGGACGTTGACGTAGCCGAGGCGGATGAGGTGGTAGCCCAGGCGTCCGCCCGTGTGCTTCTGAGCATCCAGCGCCTTGGTGAGCTGTGTCTCCGTGAGGATGCCCTCCCGCAGGAGGAGTTCACCCATCACGGGCCGACTGTCTGCGCTCATCCCCCGTCTCCTTGCCCGCCGATCACATGTTTCCGTATTTCACCTTCAACCACTTGGCGTGGGTCTGTTCCTCGGGCCAGGCCTGCTCCGGGCCACCGTCGATGGAGATGGTGCCGCGCCCCTGGAGCCAAACCTTGCCGTCGCCTTTCGCATCGAGGGCCAAGTTCCAACCCCTGATCTGGAGGTGCTGCCCGGTGCCGATGCTGTGGATGCTCCCTTCGAAGTGCCTGTATTCGGCGCCGTCCGCCGTCACCGTCTTTTCGCCCCAGGTCCCGTCGATCTTGATCTGGAGGTTGGAGAGGTTGTCCAGCATCAGGGTTCCCTTTCCCGAGAGGTCCACGGTGCCATGCCCCCACACCTTGATCCAGCCGAACTCGCCCTTGGCCTTGGCGGTATGGGGCCCGCCCTTGGCCATGGGCACGAGGGCGGCGGTGAAGAGGATGCAGAGGGCGGTCGCGGCGAATCGTCTCATGGGTGTCCTCCGTATGTCATGAGCACTTTCTTGATGCAAAGGTCCTGGATGACGAGGAGGCCCGCCGCTTCGGCCCTGGCCGCCGCCTCGGGATGGGTGACCCCCTCCTGCATCCATAGGGCACGGGCGCCCGTGGCGATGGCCTCGTCGGCGATGGGAGGCACTGCCTCGGGGCTCCGGAAGACGTCCACGATGTCCACCGGTTTCCCGTAGTCCGACAGGCTCGGGTAGCACGTTTCGCCCAAGACCTCCTTGAGGCCCGGGTTAACGGGGACGATGGTGTATCCCTGTTCCTGAAGGTAGGCGGCGACCTCGTGGCTCGCGCGCTCGGGCTTGTTCGATATGCCGACCACGGCAATAACCTTCGCCTCCCTCAGGAGGGCCAGCATCTTCTGGTCCAAGTTGACCTCCTTTCGCTATTGTAGCGGCACTTCGCGATCAAGGGAAGACGCCCCCACGCGCCAGCTTTGTTTCTTTCACCTCCCATTCGTGGTCTCGTGGGCTCGCGGGCTCTTGGACCCGTGGGCTCTTGGACCCGTGGGCTCGTGGACCCGTGGGCTCTACTTCCTCTCCGGGTGCACGAGGCGGGGCAGACACCGCGGGCAGACGAACGCCTCGCCGCCTTGGTAGCGCAGGGTTATGAGGGGGATTTTGTCTTCCGTGGCAGAGCAAAACATGCAGGCGGGATGCTCTTGCCCGGACTCATTGCCGGCGCGCGGTTCGTTCATGTGGTCCTCCTGTTGTCCTTTGCTTTAGTTTCTTGACCCCGTGGGCTCGTGGGCTCCTGGGCTCCTGGGCTCGTGGGCGCAATCTCCTCACGGGATGGGCCGCCAGGCGAGCGCCATGAGGAGCGCCGCCACGGCATATCGTGTCGCGAAGAAGATCCCGAGGGTGCGCACCTTCCACTCGGGGAGCGCCCGGGCTGCCCACAGGTCACCGAGGAAGATGGAAGCCCCCGCCAGGCCCCAGGGCGCCATGGGGCCCGCGAGTCCGAGACAGCCCCAGAGGACCAGCCCGGCCAGGGCGGCGCCCGAGGTGGCCAGCCTCATGGCGAGGGAAGGATCCTTGCGGGCGCGGGCGCGAAGGACGCCCGGCAGGAAGAGGGTTCCCAGGGCGGCCCAAGCCCAGGCCCCGTCTGCAATGGCCTCCGGCCTGGTCGCGGCGAGGGCGAGGGATCCCCCCATGGCGACGAGGAGGGCCCCGGCGACTTCCACGGCGAGGGCGCGGGTCCACCGGGGCGAGGCGGCGAATAATAAGTGCAGGACGGCGAAGGGAACCAGGAGAAGGGCGGCGACACCGAAGGGAAGCGGGGCCGCCATGGCCGCGGGCAGAGCGAATGCTCCGCCAGCGGCGCCAAAGAAAAGGAGCATGCCGTAACCGCTCCCGGAGCGCCGGGCCTTTTGCGCCAGTCCCTTGGCCCCCGTCAGGAAGACGGCCGACGGCAGGAGGAGCCACGAGGCCAGATGGGCCGGCCAGGCCAGGACGAGGCCGGCGCCCAGGCTCGTGAGGGCCATGGCCCATGCCCCGTGCTCGCCCCAGATTCCACGGAGAGACGTCTTTGCCAATCAGTTCCCCTGCTCGGTGCCGGGCAGGGTGATGGAGAACGTGCTGCCCACCCCTATGGTGCTCTCCACGGAGACGTCGCCGCCCAGACGGTTCACGGCGTGCTTCACGATGGAGAGGCCGAGCCCCGTCCCACCCTTCTCGCGCGACCGGTGCGGGTCCACCCGGTAGAAGCGCTCGAAGATTCGGGGAAGATGGGTCCCCGGGATGCCTTCCCCGGTGTCCTGGACCCTGATGGCGACTGGCCCTCCCGCTCCCGTGGCGCGTATGGTGACCCGCCCGCCCGGTTTGTTGTAACGGATGGCGTTCTCCGCGATATTCCGAAGGGCCACCTCCAGGAGGAGGGGATCGGTGCGGAGGTGCAGGCCGGATGGGACTTCCACTTCAAGCGTGACGGCCGCCGCCTCTGCCGCGGGCCTCAACTGGCCCACGAGGTCCTCGCACAGGCGA
>JAKAJA010000044.1 GCA_021814085.1 Acidobacteriota bacterium
CGGCCGCGCCGACAAGTGGGGCGTCCGTCCCGCCCTCCTCGTCTCCCTCGTCCTCATGCTCTTCGGCCGGGCCATCCTCTCGGCGGCACCGGCCCTCGGCCTCGCGGGGGGATCTATCCTCACACCTCTCAACGCGCTGGCCATCGGGGGCATCCTCCTCATCGTCCTCGGATATGGCATGTACCAGCCCGCCGCCTATGCCGCGGCGCGGCAGTTCACAACCCCGGCCACGGCCAACATGGCCTACGCCATGCTCTATGCCGTCATGAACCTCGGAGGCTGGCTCCCCACCTTCATGTCCCCCATCCGCGAGAACTATGGGATAAAGGGGGCGTACTGGTTCTACACGGGCACGACCATCGTGGGGCTGGGCATCCTCTTCTTCATGCTCAGCAAGAAGACGGTGGAAAAGGCCATCGCCGACGCCAAGGCGGGAAGCGCCACCGAAACCGGCCAGGCCAAGGAGGGCACGCAGTCCGGCGTCCAGCGGGCGGCCCAGACCGAGGCCACCGGCGGCATCTTCTCCCGGGCTATGCACTGGATCAAAAACCACCCTCTCGCGGATGCCAAGTTCGCCTTCTTCATCTTCTGCCTGATTCCCGTGCAGACCCTCTTCGCCTACAACTGGCTCGTCCTTCCCCAGTACGTGAACCGCGCCTTCGCGGGCACCTGGGTTGGCGCAAGGTTCGAGACGGCCACCAACCTCAACTCCCTCCTCATCTTCATCCTGTGCCCCATCGTGGCGGCTCTTACGACTCGCGTGAAGGTCTACAACATGATGATTGTCGGCACGGCCGTCATGGCCGCCCCCACCTTCTTCCTCGCCATCGGGCCCACGATCTGGGGCCTCTTCACCTTCATCGTTCTCATGACCATCGGCGAGGCCATGTGGCAGCCGCGCTTCCTCCAGTACGCCGCGGAGATCGCCCCCGAGGGGCGCACGGGAGCCTACATGGGCGTGGCCCAGTTCCCCTGGTTCCTCACCAAGATGATCGTACCCGTGTACTCGGGCTGGTTTCTGCTGCACTACTGCCCCGAGCCGGGAAAGGGCGTCAACCAGAGCGGCACCATGTGGCTCATCTTCGGTTGCGTCGCCATGATGTCCACGGTCCTCCTCATCCTCGCCAAAGGCTGGCTCGGGAAGGATTTCAAGACGAAGCATTCTTGAGGGAGCGGGGAGCAGGGAGCGGGGAGCGGAAAAACAAGGACAGACAAAACGGCGACCCTCATCGGGCCGCCGTTTTGTCTTCGCCGCACTCTCTATTCTTTTCCTAGTCCCCTAGTCCCCTAGTCACCTAGTCACCCGATCCCCATCGCCTGTCCCCAGTGCGCGAGCACGGTGAGGTTCCAGAGGAGGAGGCCCCGGTCCTGGCCCGCCAGGTGCTCATCTAAGACGGCGCGGAGGGCCTCCCTGTGGAAGTAGGCATCCATCCATCCTGCCCCATCGAGGGTGTCCCGCACGAAGGATTTGAGGGGACCGCGGACCCATGTGCTCCAGGGAACGGGGAAGCCGCGCTTCCGCCTGTAGGCGATGTCGCTCGGGATTCCCGCCGCGACGGCGTAGCGTTTGAGGAGGAGTTTGGTGATTCCTCCCCTGACTTTCAACCTTTCAGGGAGCCGGAAGCAGTACCGGACCAGGTCCACGTCGAGGAAGGGGACTCGCATTTCCACCCCGTGCGCCATGGACATGCGGTCCCCGTGGTTGAGGAGGTTGTCCGGGAGCCAGCCCTTGCAGAGGGTTGCCAGGATGGCGTCCAAGGGGCCGCGATGGCTGGGGACCTCCGTGTACAGGGCATCCAGCGTCCGGTCGTAGGGCGGCGGCATGCAGTCCTTCAGGAGGCGGTCCATGGTCTCCCGGGACAGCGGCGCCGTGAGGTCGTACCGGATCTTGCCGGGGAGCTGTCCGGGGTCGGCGTCCTTGATCTCCTCCCACCTGGCGAGGTAGGCCCGCTTGAGGTCGCGCCTAGCGATGGCCGCGGCGAGGGAGCGCGCTCCCGGCAGGTTCCGAAGTGCCACGATGGCCCGGATCTGCCTCATGACACGGTCCAAGTGATACCCCCCCAGGACCTCGTCGGCACCCTGTCCCGAGAGGAGGACCTTCACCTTCTCCGAGGCGAGAGCGCAAACGTGGTAGAGGGGGAGGACGGCCATGTCGGCAACGGGGTCGTCCATGTGGGAGAGAACCGAACCGAGGCTGTTTGCGAAATGCGCCGGCGAGATGACCACTTCGTGGTGGTCCGAGCCGAACTGGTCCGCGACCCTGCGCGCCCAGGGGCGTTCGTCGCACTGGGGCTCGCCCTCGAAGGCCACCGTGAACGTGGAGAGGTGCTGCTGGCCGCCCCGGCGCAGGGCCGCCACCACCGCCGATGAGTCCAGCCCACCGGAGAGGAGGACCCCCACGGGGACATCCGAGATGAGGCGCCGCTTGACGGAGGCCTCGAAAAGGTTGCCGAAGCGCTCGCGCGCGTGGCCCTCGTCCATGCGCCTGGCCCGGTCTCCCACGGGGAGTATCCAGTACGGCGTCACGGAGATCCCCTCCGCACTCACGGTCATGAGATGACCAGGAGGCAGCTTCTGCACGGCCCCGAGGAGGGTCCGCGGGGCGAGCACGTAGCGGCACGCTACCTGCTCGGCGAGGGCGCGGGGGTTGATCTCCCGGCTCACCTTGGGGTGGTCGAGAATGGGGGAGACCTCGGAGGCGAAAACGAAACCGCCCGGGACGCGCGCCCAGTAAAGGGGCTTGACGCCCAGCCGGTCTCGGCAGAGAGTGAGCCGCCGCTCGGCCCGGTCCCAGAGGGCGAAGGCCCACATGCCGTTCAGCTTCTTGAGGCCGTCCCTGCCCCAGACGAGGTAGGCTCTTAGAAGGACCTCCGTGTCCGAGCGCGTGGTGAAGAGCTCGCCGCGCCGTTCGAGCTCGGCGCGCACTTCCTGAAAATTGTAGATTTCTCCGTTGTAGACGATCTGGAAACGGCCGTCCGGGGAGGCCATGGGCTGGGCCGCGGCGGGGGTGAGATCGATGATGGCCAGACGGCGGTGCCCCAGCGCGATGCCGGGCTCGTGCCAGAGCCCCTCGCCGTCGGGACCCCGGTGGGCCAGACGGCGGGCCATGCCCCTGACCCGTTCCGGGTCCGCCGCCGCCGGGTCGCCATACGCCACTTCACCGCAGATGCCGCACATCCCCACCTCCCGGAGAATAATACTCTAGAGCCCCTCTCAAGAATAGGACATGGGCGCGACTCCCCATGATTAGATGGGCTCTACCGGCTCTTGAAGTTCGCGCAATCTGCGCAAGAGTTCGGGATGATGGTCCTTTAGGATGTGGAGACGACAGGCCGGAACCGGTCTCTATTTCCAGGTGCCCTCGAAGCGGCAGACTTTGTCGCCCTTGCAGGCGCACTTGACCTGGGGAAGCCGGATGTCCTTGGCGCCGGAGAGTTCGAAAGTCCGGACGATCCAGCCCGCGATGCGCTCGCAGAACTCGGGAGCGGGCTCACCGAAGTCCCGCATTTCCACGTTCGCGAACCCCGGTCCGCTCTCGGTGACCACCATCTGCCCCACGTCGTAGAAACTCGAGAAGATGACGGAGGCCTTGGAGATGATCCATTGGGGAGACCCGATCTTGAAGACGAGCTTGTATACGGTCGTGTGGGCATAATCGGCGGAGGCACGCCCGATCTGGGTGATGATGTCGGGCATCTGGGCGCCGAACTCCTTTTTGGCGGCCTTCATGAGCGCCAGGAGAAAGGAGACCGGATACCAAGCCGAGGACAGGATCGTGTCGTCCAGGCGCTGCTGGTCCTCGGGAGACAGGAGGGATCTCGCCCTCGCCAAGCCCTCATCTCCGAAGGTTTCCTTGATGAACCGGATGGTTCCCAGAACCGCCGTCCCCTTCACTTGCGCCTTCATGCATTTCTCCTGCTCGACAAATTCCCTGGGACCGAGGTCCACTGCCGGCCAACCGGACGCTGTCAGACGAGGCCCATCGGCGTCCTCGCCGTTCATTGATTGGGGACACTCTATCGCGGTTAGAACGGATCTCAAAATGGGACAAGGTCGCCCCACCGCCGACGCGGGTTCTTGGCAATAGGGCGAGGACTCCCCGAGGGGAGCCCGTGGATGGTGCCTTGTTGGATGCCCGTTGGCAGAAGTCAGATGCCGCTTGCGCCGCCCCGCGGGCCCGACTGGTTCCGCTCGACGAATATCCAGTACACCAGGTTCCCGAGGCCGATGATGGCAATGAAAGCGCCCCAGACCGCCCACTTCTCGTCGATGGTCACATAGAGGGCGAGGGCCAGGCCGGCCCCGATGAAGATGTGCTTGATGCCCCTGTAGAGTGAGTTTCGGCACGGGCCGGCGCCACCTTCGTCCCGGCTCAGATCGGGAACTGGAATCCCCTTCTCGATGGCGGCCATGCGCTCCAGGTTGCGCATGACCTGCTTCTTATGATCGAAAAAGAGCGCGGTGCACGTGATGATGATCGCCGTGGCCAGTCCGCCTCCGATAGCGAGTAATGGGATCAAGGTTTCCATGGCGAACCTCCTCTTTCACCCACTTGGACGGAGCGGGCGCCGATTCGGTTTCAAGCTCGGCCCCGTCAGCGGAGGATGGAGTGGATAGGTACAGACCGGAGAGGAGTTCATCTCGTAAACGGGAAGGGGGAGCTGGTCCCTCCTTCGGGGTTGGTGACAGTGATCTGGACCGTGATCCCTTTGGGAATGAGGGCTTTGATGCCTTCTGCGAAGGCCTTACCCTCCCCCTTGTAGACTGTGGAGACAGGGACGCCGTTGATCCCGACCGAACATCCCGGCAGAAAGCCCACGCCGGATACCTTTAGACGCAACGGGGCCGAGAGCTTTTGGATGCCGGTGATAACCGGTGCCGTGGTGTACCGGAATCCTCCCGGCAGGGTCGCCGAACTTCCGCCGGGGTTGACGACTTTCACATCCACCGCCCCAATTCCCCCTGCAGGCGCCACAGCAATGAGCACCGTGCTATCGACAAACCCCACACCCGTCGCGGACAGATCGCCGAAGAACACCCTGGCACCTTCCACAAAGTTGGCGCCCGAGAGAGTAACCGGTATGCCTCCGGTCAAGGGACCCGTTGCGGGCGACGCCGTCAGAAGAAGAAGAGCGCAGGCGTTCCACTGGATGTCGTCCGCTGCGCTCGAGGCCACGGTCATCCCGCCGGCTTCGCAGACGGACACCACCGAGTTTGGCGTCAGGGTCATATGCTCCGTCCAGTCCCTGCCGTCATTACTGCTGAATACTTCCCCGTCATTGGAGGCGGCCAAGAAACGGTTAACGCTGAAGGTCACTCCGAAGAGACGGCTCGAGTTCAACCTTGGGGATTCTTCCCATAACAGCCCGTCCCCGCTGGTCCACACCCTGCCGCTGTCACCGACGGCGACGAAGAACCCGTTTCCGTAGGCTACGCCCAATAGAGTCTCCGCGGCCCCCAATGATGCGGGGGACCATGATATGGCGTCAGGGCTCGAGAAGATGATGCCGCTGTACCCCACGCCGACAAAGCGGCCATTGCCGTAGGAGATACTCGCAAACCATGGGGAGCCTGGAACCTTATGGGGCGTCCATGTGAACCCGTCCGGGCTGGTGAGAACCAACCCCTGGGCGCCTGCGGCCACCCAGAGGGAAGCCGCATAGGTTGCAGTGAAGAGTGCGGAGCCCGTCGTCGAGCTACTCCGTGTCCACACCTCCGCGTCCGGGCTGGTCAGAATCGTGCCGCCTTCACCCACGGCCACAAAGAGGCCATTCCCCCACGCAAGGCCCCAGAGGTTGCTGGTTACACCGGATGGGTGGGGCGTCCAGTGAAGCCCATTGGGGCTTGTCATGGTAACGCCATACGCTCCGACAACCGCGAAATGCCCCGGTGGAATACCCCCATGTTGAACGCTGAGGAGGCTTCCGCCGCCCTGCAGGCCTGTCACATCCGCGATGATATCGTGCCACGCGAGGAGGTCGTCGCTGATGAGCAGGCTGACTGCGCCCATCACGAGGTACCGTTCCCCGAGGTAAGCAATGCCGAAAGTAACCGACCCACCGCCGATGCGGGCGCCCGTGGTCCACGAGGCGCCATCGCTGCTCGTGAGCATCAATCCGTACACTGTGAGGGCAACGAACCGGACACCATCCCAAGTGGCGGAGTAGATATTTTCGGTGGTTGGACTTGCCTGCCGGGTCCAGCTCCTCCCGTCGGGGCTCGTCCATATCTGACCGCCCGTCCCGCAGGCCAAGAATCGCCCGCCTCCGAAAACCACGCGGTTGGTGGGGACCGAGAGAACGGACGGCTGGCGGGTCCACTGGGCCGCGTCGGGGCTTGTCCAAACGCTTCCCTCGAAGCCCGTCGCCACATACACGCCATTGCCGAATGTGACGCTCGTGATCGAATCTGTCGGGGAAAGGGAGATGACGGGTGTCCAGTGTATCCCGTCGATGCTCGTGCTGATGTTCCCCTTTCCGCCGACGGCGATATACCGGCCGTTCGCATAAGTCATGGCCCACACTCCGTAGAGGAAGAAATCCTCCTCCACCCTGGTCCACGCGGAGCCGTCCGTCGATTCCCAGATTCCGCCCCCCGTGCTCCCGACGACGAATCGGTCCGGCCCCGCTGCAACGCCCTGGAGACCATCGTTGGCCCCGATACACTGATAGGTCCATTTGAGTCCGTCCGTACTGGTCATGACGGTGCCTCCAGCTCCCGTTACCACGTAGGTTGTCCCGTTGTAAGCCGCAACGAGCAGCATGTTGCCCTGTGGAAGGGGGTTGGCCCAGTGCCAGGTCTCCTCGCAGGACGATTCCGGTTGAACCGCCGGCGACGCGGATAAGGGCACACATCCCAGGCCCAGAAGGCACGCGGAAAACAGGCAGATGAGCACGTTGCGACCACTCACGAGGCACCCCCTGGAGAAAATCAGAATTCGAGCTTTACCCGACAATTAGTATTTGAACTGAACCCCGGACCATCATAGACGGTTTTGCGCAAACTGCCACCCAATTTCCGCTCGAGTAGACACCATCGGCCTCATTCTGCGTGGAATCCTTCCTATTTCCCCCTTGTGAAGAAGGCCGCTTGTCCGTGATGGAAATCATGGGCTGAAACCGGTGTTAGACTTTCATCGTCCAAGCGATCTTGACGGAGGGGTTATGGAGGCTCTGGCCGGAGAGGGGGAATGGGTCCGCAAGTTCCAGTCCGGCGATGCGGCCGCCTTCGGAGTCATCATGAACCACTACGAGCCCTACATCCTTTCCCTATTGACCCGCCTCGCGGGGGACCGCACGAGGGCCGAGGACCTCTGCCAGGAGACCTTCATCAAGGCACTCAAGGGCCTGACGTCCTTCCGCAGCGACAGCTCGCTCAAGACCTGGCTGTTCCGCATCGCCCACAACACGTTTACGGACCACCTCAGGGCCGAGGGCCCGGGGACGGAATCGCTCGAGGCACGGGCCGAGGCGGGCATCCAGTCCGCCGAGACCGCAAAGGACCCGCAGGCGAGGATGGAGGAATCCCAAGTGCGAGAGGCCGTGGAAACAGCCATGCAAATACTCCCGCAGCAGCAGAGGGAGGTCATGCATCTCTTCTACTGGGGCGAGCTCTCCGTGGGAGAGATCGCCCAGGCCATGCGCCTTCCCGAGGGCACCGTCAAAACCCTCCTGTTCCGGGGCCGCCAGGCATTGCGCGGCCACGTGACGGGGCTCCTCTCGGAGGTGACCCCATGAACTGCCAGAAGTTCCTCCGGATACTGGACGAGCGCGTGAACGGCGAGGCACCCCCGCAGGGGTGGGCCGACCACGGCGCCACCTGTCCGAATTGCGCTTTGGCCCTCCGCCTGGAGCGCACCCTGCGCGCGGCGCCCTCGTGGGCCGAACGGCCGCGCATGTCTTCCGCGGCCCGAGCCGCGGTGCTGAAGCGGATACAATCGGCCGGGCTTTTCTGGCCGAGGGTGGTGGCCATGGCCGAGGAGTCGGCCGTGAGGGCCCTGGTGGCCGCGGCGGTCGTTTTCCTGTCCTTCGCGGTATTGCCAAGGCTGTGGTACACGACCGTCCCGGAGGGATTTAAGAAGGCGTTGTCCAGCTACGCCGGTCCACTCCTGGAGGGCTTCCGGGGCACGCTCGTACAGTTCCAGCCACTCCTGCACCAGAATTGGGGCCTCCTCCTCCTTGGGGTGACCCTGTTCATGGTGATCTTCGCCGCCTCGCTCAGCACGAGGGTCCTCCGCCCCGGACGGACCTGAGGACCCTCCCACCCCGCCGGCGATTGACGGTCCGGCAGGGTTCATCTACCCTATTGGGCGTGAAGAGCAAAGACAACTTCAGCCATTGGGACATCCTGGAGCGCATTTTCGCAACCTGTCTCGCGGTGGCCGCCTCGGCGGCCTCCATCTCGACCTTCGCCCTCGATCCCAACCAGACCCTCACCCAGTACGGCCACGACACCTGGCAGATGGAGGACGGCCTCCCCAAGAACTCCGTCAACTCCGTCCTCCAGACCCGCGACGGCTACCTGTGGCTGGGGACCCAGGGCGGCGTGGCACGCTTCGACGGCGCGCGGTTTGTCACCTTCGATGAGGGAGGCGCACCCCCTCCCGGCGGGCATAACAACGGCCGCCTCTTCGAGGACCCGTCGGGCACCCTCTGGGTGGCCTCCCAGGGCGGCGGGTTGGTGAAGTGCGAGGGTGGGCAATTCACCTCCTACACCACCAAGGACGGCTTCCCCACGGACATCCTCATGTGCCTCTGCGAGGACGGTGAGGGCGGGCTCTGGGTCGGCACGCACAGCTCCGGCCTCTGCAGGGTCAAGGGCGGGAAAGTGACTCTCTACACCATGGCGGACGGCCTCACGAGCAATGCCGTGAGAGACCTCCTCTACGATGGCAAAGGAGGCATCTGGATCGCCACCGACGGGGGCGGCCTCTGCCGCTGGCAGGGGGGGCGGTTCGCCTCGGTCCAGGGGAGGGAGGGCCCCCTGGCTCCGACCATCCGCTGCATCCAGAGCGACGGGGTGGGAGGGCTGTGGCTTGGAACCAACGCAGGCCTCGATCACTTCCTGGGCGGGGAGGTCATACGCTACACCACACGCGACGGGCTGGGCAACGATCTCGTGCTCAGCCTCCTCCGGGACTCGGCGGGAACCCTATGGGTGGGGACCTATGGGGGCGGCCTGGGCCGGTTCAGAGACGGGGCCTTCGCGTCGTTCACGTCTAAGAACGGGCTCTCCAACGACCTGGTCTTCTCCATGTTCGAAGACCGGGAAGGGAGCCTCTGGGTGGGAACGGCCGGCGGCCTGGACCGTCTGCGGGACGGGAAATTCGTCCCCTTCGGAACGAGCGAGGGACTCTCCGACGACATGGTCTGGTGCGTGCAAGAGGGCTCCGACGGAGCCCTCTGGGCGGGAACCCGCCTTGGTCTGAACAGGCTCAAAGACGGAAAAGTCACCCGCTTTGGGCGCAAAGACGGCCTGGCCGACGAGATGGTCTGGTCCGTCCTGGAGGACAGCAGGGGCGACCTCTGGATCGGCACCAAGGGCGGCCTCAACCGGCTGAGCAAGGGACGCATGACCCGGTACTCGACGTCAGAAGGGCTCACGTCCAACGCGATCCTGTGCCTGGTGGAAGACCTGAACGGCGACATCCTCATCGGAACCGAAGGGGGGCTCAACCGCTACCATGAGGGGCGATTCTCCGCCGTGACCTCCAGTGACGGCCTCAATAACAACACCGTGATC
>JAKAJA010000045.1 GCA_021814085.1 Acidobacteriota bacterium
ACGAAGGGCCTCCCGGTGTTGGTCTGCACGAGTCTTGCGAAGGTGGTCTTGCCGCTCCCCGGGGGGCCCCACAGCAGGGTGCTCGTGAGGGTGTCCGCCGCGAGCTCTCGTCCCACGGGCGTCTCGGGACCGATGACGGGCGCCAGCCCCTCCAGGTCCTCCCACCGCTTGGGCCTTGCCCTCTCCGCGAGGGGCGAGGCCTCACCCGGTGCTTGGAAGAGGGAGGGCATGGCTCAGCATCCTCCCGGCCCGGAGCCACAGGGCCTCACTCGGGCTTCTGTTCCGCCTCGGGCGCTTCCGCCTCGGCCTTCTTATCAGCCTTGGGAGCCTTGGGGCCCTTCGCGGCCTTTTGCGCCTTGGGTCCCGTGGGGCCCATGGGCTTCTTGGCGGTCCGGCCCTTCTTGGGTTCCTCCGCCTTCGGTTCTTCGGCGGCGGCCTTCTTGGCCTTGCCCTTCACGGGCTTCTCTTCGGTCTTGGGTTCGCGGCCCACAAGCTCCAGCATGGCGATCTGGGCACCGTCGCCCTTGCGCCATCCCAGCTTGATGATCCGGGTGTAGCCGCCGGGGCGGGTCGCGTACAGGGGGCCGAGGGTGGCGAAGAGCTTCTTGAGGATGTCCGCGTCGTGGATATCCCGCGCGGCGATGCGCCGCGAGTGGAGGGTGTCCTTCTTGGCCAGGGTGATGAGCTTCTCGGCGAAGCGCCGTAGCTCCTTGGCCTTCTCCAGGGTGGTCTTGACGCGGTCGTGCTTGAAAAGGCTCACGGCCTGATTCCGCAGCATGGCGATGCGGTGCTCCGTCGTACGTCCGAGTTTGCGGTGGTCTATCTTATGGCGCATAGGGGCCTCACACGTTCATGCCGAGGGTCAGGTTCTTGGACTCCAGGAGCTCGGCCACTTCCTTGAGGGATTTCTGGCCGAAGTTCTTCATGGACTGGAGGTCTTTTTCCGTCAGGCGGACCAAGTCGCGCAGGGTCTCTACATCGATGGCCTGGAGGGACTTGGCCACGCGGGGGGTGAGCTCCAGGTCCTCGAGAGGCGTGGAGAGGAGGTGTTCCAGGTCGCTCCCAGCGGAGACCTTGGTCCCCTGCGGGATGACCGCCGCGTCAGGGCCCGTGAGCCCGCGGTAGAGGTCCAGGTGCTGGGTCAGCAGGGTGGCGGCGTGGTTGAGGGCCTGCTGGGGCGTGATGGCCCCGTTGGTCCACACCTCGAGCTTGAGCCGCTCGTAGTCCGTGGCCTCTCCGACCCGGGTCTCGCCCACCTCGTAGTTGACGCGATGCACGGGGGAGTGGATGGAGTCGATGGGGATGAAGGCCGGGTCGTGGACCTTGTTGTTCTCCGCGGGGACGTAGCCTCGGCCCTTCTGGAGGATGAGCTCGAGCTGCAGGGAGCCCTCCTCGTTGAGGGTCGCAATGGGGGCCTCGGGGTTGAGGATGCGCACGGTGCCGTCGTGCTGAATGTCCCGGGCCTTGATGTTGGCCGGACCCTTGGCGGAGAGCCGGAGGGTCTTGGGCTCTTCGGCGTGGCAGATGAACTGGATGGCCTTGAGGTTGAGGATGATGTCGGTGACGTCCTCGAGCACCCCTGGGATGGAGGTGAACTCGTGGAGGACCCCCTCCACCCGGACGGAGGAGATGGCCGCCCCCTCGATGGAGGAGAGCATGATCCTCCTGAGCGCGTTGCCCAGGGTGATCCCCCACCCCCGCTCCAGGGGCTGCGCCACGAACTCGCCGTAGCGGTCCGTCAGGGTCTCGATATTGCACTCGATGAGCGTGGGCATCTGAAAGTCTTGCATGGGCTTTCCAGCTCCTTTGGGACCTTACTTGGAATAGAGCTCGACGATCAGCTGCTCCTCGATGGGGTAGGTGACGTCGCCGCGCTGCGGCTCTCTCACCACGCGCCCCTTGAGGTTTTCGCTGTCCAGTTCCAGCCACTCGGGCACGCCGCGGCCCTTGACGGACTCCACGGAGGCCACGAGGAAGGGGTTCTTGGCCGTGTGGGACGCGACCGTGATCTCGTCGGCCACCCGAACCTGGTAGTTGGCCACGTCCACCCGTCGTCCGTTCACCAGGACGTGCCCGTGGGAGACCCACTGGCGCGCCTGCGGGCGCGAGGAGGCGAAGCCGAGGCGGAAGATGACGTTGTCCAGGCGCTTCTCAAGCATGCAGAGGAGGTTCTCGCCCGTCACGCCCTTGGCCCTGTCGGCTTTGGCGAAGTAGTTGCGGAACTGTGTCTCGAGCACGCCGTAGATGCGCTTGACCTTCTGTTTCTCGCGCAGCTGGAGGCCGTAGCCCTGAATCTTGCCGCGACGGCGGCCGTGCTGGCCGGGGGGGGTGTTGCGCTTTTCTATGGCGCACTTTTCTTTGAAACACCGGTCGCCCTTGAGGAAGAGCTTCATGCCCTCCCGGCGGCAGAGTCGGCAAACGGATGCATGATACCGTGCCAAGGTGGTCCTCCTTCTTCCTTACACACGCCGGCGCTTGGGCGGCCGGCAACCATTGTGCGGGATGGGCGTGACGTCGCGGATGGAGCGGATCTTCAGGCCCGTTGCCTGGAGGGCGCGGATGGCAGACTCGCGGCCGCCGCCGGGGCCCTTGACCCTGACGTCCACCTCGCGCATGCCGTGCTCCGCCACCTTCTCGGCGGCCGTCTTGGCGGCCACCTGCGCGGCGAAGGGAGTCCCCTTCCGGGTGCCCTTGAAGCCCGAGCCGCCCGAAGTGGCCCAGACCACGGCGTTCCCCTCGAGGTCCGTTATGGTGATCTGGGTGTTGTTGAACGAGGCGTTGATGTGGACGATGCCCACGGGGATGTTCTTCTTCTCCCGCCGGGACGTCCGCTTTCCTGCGTTTGCTTTCGCCATGACTGCTCTCCTTGAAAGGCCGCCTTACTTCTTGGCGGCCTTCTTCTTCCCGGCGATGGCCCGGCGGGGGCCCTTGTGGGTCCGGGCGTTCGTGTGAGTCCTCTGTCCCCGGCAGGGAAGGCCCGTGCGGTGGCGGATGCCCCGGTAGGAGCCGATATCGATGAGGCGGCGCACATCCAGCTGGATCTTCTTGCGGAGGTCGCCCTCCACGTTGCCCTCGTCCTGGATGGCCTTTCGGATCCGGGAGACCTCGTCTTCCGTGAGGTCCTTCACGCGGATGTCCGGGCTGACGCCGGCCTTCCCAAGCAGGTCCTTGGAGCGCGAGTCGCCGATGCCGTAGATATAGGTGAGGGCCACTTCGACCCTCTTGTTGAGCGGGAGATCCACACCTGAGATACGTGCCACGGCCTGCCTCCTAACCTTGCCTTTGCTTGTGCTTCGGGTTGTCGCAGATCACCCGGATGACACCCTTGCGCTTGATGATCTTGCACTTGGGACAAATTTTCTTTACCGACGCTCTGACTTTCATGGCCGTTACTCCTAGGTCTTGAACCGGTATACGATGCGACCCCGGTTCAGGTCGTAGGGGGACAACTCCACCAGGATCTGATCACCGGGAAGGATGCGGATGAAGTGCTTCCGCATCTTGCCAGAGATGTGCGCGAGCACCCGGTGGCCGTTCTCAAGCTCCACTCTGAACATGGCGTTGGGAAGGGCCTCCTGGACGGTCGCTTTCATCTGGATGACGTCGTCCTTGCTCATCGTCCATCCACCCCCAAGACCCTCGCTCCATCCGCGGTGAGGGCCACGCTGTACTCGTAGTGGGCCGACCTCTTGTGATCTCGGGTCCGCACGGTCCAGCCGTCCGGATCCACGGTCACGTCGGGGCCGCCCTCGTTGATCATGGGCTCGATGGCCAAAACCATCCCCACCTGCAGCTTGGGCCCGAGCCCTGGGGTGCCGAAGTTGGGCACCTGGGGTTCCTCGTGCAGGGCCCGTCCGATGCCGTGGCCCACGTAGTCGCGGACCACCGAGAACCCGTTCCCCTCCGCCCAAGTCTGGACGGCGTGGGAGACGTCGGATACCCTGCGTCCCGCCTGAACCTGCTCGATCCCCTTGAGGAGGGATTCGCGGGTCACATCCATGAGCTTCTTCGCGCCTTCGTCCACGGTGCCCACGGGCACCGTGCAGGCGGCGTCGCCGTAGTACCCGTCGAGGATCACGCCGAAGTCCAGGGAGACGATGTCGCCCTCTTTCAGCTTTCGCTCGCCGGGGATCCCGTGGACCACCTCGTCGTTCACCGAAACGCAGATCGACGCCGGGTATCCGTGGTAGCCCTTGAAGGCGGGTTTGCCGCCCTTGGCCTTGGTCATGGACTCGGCCACGGCGTCCAGCTCCTTGAGGGCCACGCCGGAGACGGCCTCCGCGGAGACGCGCTGGAGCACGTCGTGCACGATGCGGTTCGCGCGGTCCATGATCTCCACTTCGTCCCGCGTCTTCAGGTGAATCATCCGATGGCTTTCTGGACGTCCCGCAGGACGTCCTCGGGGCGGCCGTCCCCCGGCACCGACAACAGGGCGCCCCGGCTCCTGAAATGCTGGGAGAGTGGGGCGGTCTTCTCGTGATACACGCGCAGCCGCTCGCGGATCACGTCTTCCTTGTCGTCTTCGCGGAGGGTCAAACTCGTGCCGCATTTATCGCAAACCCCCGGGCTCTTCGGGGGGGAGGTAACGACGTTGTACACGGCGCCGCACGAGGGGCACGAGCGCCGGCTGGACAGGCGGGACACGATGACCTCGTCCGCGACCTCCAACTCGACCGCGCGCACCGCCTCCTTGCCGAGTTCCTTCAGGATTCCCTCCAGGATGGCCGCCTGGGAAAGGTTGCGCGGGTACCCGTCGAGGATGAACCCGGGGCCGCAGTCGCCCTTGGCCAGCCGCTCTTTCACGATGCCCGTGAGGAGTTCGTCGGAGACGAGCCCGCCGGACTCCATGACCGCCTTGGCTTTAAGTCCCAGGGGCGTCCCTTCGCGCACGGCCTCGCGGAGCATGTCCCCCGTGGAGATGTGGGGCACACCCAGCCGGGCGGAGAGTTCCTTGGCCTGCGTCCCCTTGCCCGCCCCGGGAGGGCCGAGAAGGACCATGTTTCGAGCTGTCATGGTTAGCTCCTCCTGCCGCGGACACGGGTGTTCTTGGAGAAACCCTCGTAGTGCCGCATGATCAGCTGGGATTCCACCTGCTGGAGGAAGTCCATGGCCACGCCAACGACGATCAGCAGGGAGGTGCCGCCGAAGTAGAAGTTCAGGTTGAAGCCACGGAGGATCCAGTCCAAGTGGATCGTCTTGAAGACGTTCTCCAGGCCCGGTCCGATCCCCCACAGGTGCTGAAGCGGAAGACCGCTGATGAGCATCATGGGCAGCAAGGCGACCAGGATGAGGTAGATGGAGCCCGCGAAGAGCAGGCGGTTGAGCGACCGGTACAGGAAGTCGCTCGTGCTCTTGCCGGGTCGGATGCCGGGGATGAACCCGCCGAACTTCTTCAGGTTATCCGCCAGATCCTCTGGGTTGAAGACGATGCTCGTGTAGAAGAAGGTGAATAGGACGATGAGCAGCGCGTAGAGCATGAGGTAGGTGAGAGTCCCGTAGCCCACGTAGGACTCGAGGATCCTGGCCCATTCGAACTTGCTCAGGACGGGCAGCTGCAGGATGGTCTGGGGAACGGCCAGCAGGGACACGGCGAAGATGATGGGCATGACGCCGCCCGGGTTGAGCTTGAGGGGGAAGTACACCGCCTGTCCCCCCACCATCTTCCGGCCCACCATGCGCTTCGCGTACTGGATCGGAATCTTTCGCTGGGCCCGCTCGAAGTAGACGATGAACGCCACGACGGCGAGCATGAAAGCCCCCAGGATGAGGACCACGAAGATGGACAGATTGCCCTGGGTGACCTGCTGGAAGGTTTTGATGATGGCCGGGATGAGGCCTACCACGATGCCCGCGTAAATCATCAGCGAGATGCCGTTGCCGATGCCCCGCGCGGTGATCTGCTCGCCCAGCCACATGATGAACGTGGAGCCCGCCGTGAGGACGATGACCGTGAGGATGTGGTACCCGATGCCCGGGTTCTCCACGATGCGCTTCCCGGTGGGGCTGATGAGGTTCTTGAGCCAGAAGGAGATGCCCAGGGACTGGACCACGCAGATGAAGATGGTGAGGTAGCGGGTGTATTGGACGATCTTCTTCCGCCCCTCGGCGCCGCCTTCCTTCTGGAGCTTCTCGATGTAGGGCCACACCACGCCCAGGAGCTGGAAGATGATGGACGATGTGATGTAGGGCATGATCCCCAGGGCGAAGATAGTGCACTTGGAGAGGGCGCCGCCCGAGAACAGGTTCACGAACCCGAGGACGCCGGAGGCATACTGCTTGAAAAAGTCCTGCAGAGCCATGGCATCAATACCGGGTGTCGGTATCTGAGCGCCTACCCGGTAGACCGCAAGCAGCGCGAAGGTGAAGAAGAGCCGCTTGCGGAGGTCCGGGATGCGGAAAAGATTCTGGAAGGCATCGATCACGGCTTGCGAACCTCCGCGCGGCCGCCCGCGGCTTCGATGACCTGGCGGGCCTTCTCGGAGAAGGCGTCGGCCACCACGGTGATGGCGCGATCCAGTGTGCCGGTGCCGAGGATCTTGACGCGCGCGTCATCGGATTTGATGAGGCCGGCGCGCTTGAGGGCCTTGGCGTTCACTTCGCTCCCGCCCTCGAAGATCCCGAGCCTGCCCACGTTCACTTCCACCGTCTCGACGGCGAATATGTTCGTGAAACCACGCTTGGGGATGCGCCGGTGGAGGGGCATCTGGCCGCCCTCGAATCCGGGGGCCTGGTGGAAACCGGAGCGCGACTTGGCGCCCTTGTGGCCCTTGCAGGCGGTCTTTCCATGACCCGATCCCGGGCCGCGGCCCACGCGCTTGCGGCTCTTCTTGGCGCCCTTGGAGGGCCTCAATTCTGAGAGGAACATGCTCGCCCCCTTATGCTCTCTCGGTGACCGTGACCAGGTCCTTGATCGCGAATACCATGCCGCGGATCTCGGGACGGTCCGGGTAACACCGGGTCCGGTTGAGTTTGCGCAGTCCGAGGCTCCAGGCCACGACGCGGAGTTTCTCCGTGGGGGGCTTTCGGACGAGGGTGACTTCGATCTGGCCTTCGGAGGCCGCCTTCTTCTTCGCAGCCATGGCTTACCCCAGGATTTCTTCGAGAGTCTTGCCGCGTTTGCGCGCCACCGCTTCGGGGCTCCTCAGGCTCTTGAGCCCTTCGAAGGTGGCCTTCACGACGTTCTGCGGGTTGTTGGTGCCCAGGCACTTGGTCAGGATGTCCTGGATTCCCACGGCCTCCATGACGGCGCGGACCGCGCCGCCGGCGATGACGCCCGTCCCCTTGGAGGCCGGGCGAAGCATCACGTGCCCCGCGCCGAACTTCCCCTGGACGTAATGGGGGATGGTGCTCCCCTGGAGGGAGACGCGGACCATGTTCCTCTTGGCCTGCTCGATGCCCTTGGAGATGGCCAGGGGGACCTCGCGGGCCTTGCCCAGGCCGAAGCCCACGCGCCCGTTGCCGTCACCCACCACCACGAGGGCCGAGAAGGAGAAGTTCTTGCCGCCCTTCACGACCTTCGTGACGCGGCGGATGGAGACCACGTGCTCCCGCAGCTCCAGCTCGTTGGATGATCTATCTTCCATAGCGTCGTCTCCCTAGAACTGCAGGCCGCCCTTGCGGGCGCCTTCGGCAACGGCCTTCACACGGCCGTGGTACAGGTAACCGCCGCGGTCGAAGACCACGTGGGCGATGCCCTTGGCCTTCAGGCGCTCGCTCACGAGCTCGCCCACCTTCTCGGCCACGGACACGTGCTTGCCGGAGGTTTTGAGCCCGCCCTTGAGGGCCGGCTCCAGGGACGAGGCGGCGGCGATGGTGACGCCCTTCGTGTCGTCCACGGCCTGGACGTAGATGTAGTGGGCGCTCTTGAAGACGCAGAGCCGGGGGGCGTCGGCGGTACCAGTGAGGCGTTTGCGGATGCGGATCTTTCTCCAGTGCCTCTTCTGGTCGCGATCCAAATGAACGTGCTTGGCCATCGTCTATCCCCTTTACTTTGCAGCCTTGCCGGCCTTGCGGACGACGGTTTCGTCGGAGTACTGGACGCCCTTGCCCTTGTAAGGCTCGCACTTGCGGTACGCGCGGATCTGGGCGGCCACCTGCCCCACCTGCTGGCGGTCGTGGCCCGTCACGATCACGTGGGTGTTCTTCTCCACGGTGATGGTGATCTCGGTGGGGATGGGGAACTCCACGGGGTGGGAGAAGCCCAGGCTCAGGTTGAGCTTCTTTCCGTCGACGGCGGCCTTGTAGCCCACGCCCACGATGTCCAGTTCTTTCTTGTAGCCTTCCACCACGCCCTTCACGGCGTTGGCGAGGAGGGCCCGAGTGAGGCCGTGAAACGCCCGGCCCTGCTTGGTGTCATCCTGGCGGCTCACCACCAGGATGCCCCCGTCGACCTTGCACGAAATCCCCGGGGGGATGCTGGTGACGGTCTTGCCCTTGGGGCCCTGCACTTCCACGGAGCTCTCGAGGACGCTCACCTTGACCGCGCTCGGGAGGGGGATGGGTTGTTTACCGATACGAGACATGCTCTCCTCCTCCTACCACACGCGGCAGAGAATTTCGCCGCCCACGCCCTCACGGCGGGCCGTCTTGTCCGTCATGAGGCCCCTGCTCGTGGTCAGGATGGCGATGCCGAGGCCGGCCAGGACGGGCTTGATGTCCTCATGGCCGAGGTAGCTCCGCCGCCCGGGGCGCGAGGCGCGCTGGATCCCGTCGATGGCGGGCCTGCCGTCGGAACCGTATTTGAGGTCCACCTGGAGGGTGCCCTGGGGGCCGTCCTCGGTGACCTTGAAATTCAGGATGTAGCCTTCCTCCTTGAGGATCTTGGCGATTTCCACCTTGAGCTTGGAGGAGGGCACGCCCACGAACGGCTTCTTGCTGGAGATGCCGTTGCGGATGCGCGTCAGAAAGTCGGCGACGGGGTCTGTCATGCTCATCTTCTCACCTCACCACGACGCCTTGGTCACGCCCGGGAGCTGGCCCTGGAGGGCGAGCTGCCGCAGGCAGCACCGGCACAGCGCGAACTTCCGATAGTAGCCCCTGGCGCGGCCGCAGCGCTGGCAGCGGTTCCGGAAGCGGACCGGGAACTTGGGCTTCTTCACCATCTTGGCAAAGGCTCTGATACTGGCCATTCGTGATTCTCCTACTTCCGGAAGGGCATGCCGAAGTACTGAAGGAGGGCCTTCGCTTCGGGATCCCGCTTTGCTGTGGTGCCGATGGTGATGTTCATCCCCATGGCCCGCGTGATCTTGTTGTACTCCACCTCGGGGAAGATCAGCTGGTCCTTCACGCCGAGCGTGTAGTTGCCGTGGCCGTCGAAGGACCGGTCGGACAGGCCCTTGAAGTCGCGCATCCGGGGGATGGCCAGGGAGATGAGCCTGTCCAGGAACTCGTACATCCTGTCCCCGCGCATGGTGACCATGGCCCCGATGGGCTGGGCCTGGCGCAGCTTGAAGTTCGAGATGGACTTGCGGGCCCGGCGCATGGACGACTTCTGCCCGGCCAGCGCCGTGAGGGTGGCCATGGCCTCGTCCAGGAGCTTGATCTCGCTCTTCGCCTCCCCGATGCCCACGTTGATGGTGATCTTCGTGAGCTTGGGGACCGCCATCACGTTCCCTATCTTGAAGTCCTCCTTGAGCTTGGGGAGGATCTCCTTGTCGTACCGTTCTTTCAAACGCGGAACCGTCTTCATGGGTCTGCCCCTACTCCTGCACCGCGCCGCATTTCTTGCAGGCGCGAACCTT
>JAKAJA010000046.1 GCA_021814085.1 Acidobacteriota bacterium
CAAGGGTCCAAACCGAGCAAGCCGGCCCGGCGGCCACCCTTGCCATGGCCAGCATGCCACTTGAGGCACGGTGGGACCATGCCATTGGTGGCGCGGCTGGGGAACTGCGCATGCTTCTCGAACGAGGGCTGGGAAATGACCTCCCACGGATGCCGGCCGACCGGCAGTGGGCCGAATCTTTACGAACCTTGTTCCAAGCTGAAGGCGTGTTCTTTTTTAGACCGCAGGATGACCCCTCCGGCGGTCCCAGGCCTCAAGATGGAATCGCTTTCGAGGCGTCTTCCGAGGATCGGGGAGAAGGCCTGATCAGCAGGAGTGCCTTGGCGGAAAGCCTCCGAAAAAAGGAGGCCGTATGGGCGCCCGTGGATATGATCAAGCCCGGAGCCAGCCTCGCTGGCCTCACCGGACCCACCTTGCTCGTTTATCCCCTTGTCGCGGGGGGAGCCGTGGAGGGATTGCTCCACGTGGTGTGGGCGCGCCCCTGTTTGGACCCGTCCGGAGTGATGGACCATCTCCGGAGTTGGCCCTCTTGGGCTACCCGCTATCTTGTGCTTCTTTGGAAGGCAAGGCGATTGCGGCGCCAGGTCGAAGAGAAAGACCAGGGCCGCCACGCCCTCTCTCAAGCTCTGGCGCGGCGCATAGACGCGGGGCAGATACTCGGGAGCTCCGCGTTGATGCACAAGGCCTTGGTCCTCGCGGACGGAGCGGCTCCCACGCCCTACCCGGTGCTCCTTCTCGGCGAGACGGGCACGGGGAAGGAACTTTTCGCCCGGTGGATTCATCTGCACAGCCAGCGGTCGGAGGGGCCCTTCGTAGCCCTCAACTGCGCCGCCGTTCATGCGGAAACCGCGGAGAGCGAGATCTTCGGACACGTCAGAGGTTCCTTCACCGGCGCGCTGAAGGACCACGAGGGAGTTCTCGAGCAGGCTTCCGGCGGGACCCTTTTTCTGGACGAAATCGGCGACATGGCCCTGGCTCTGCAGGCCAAGTTGCTGCGGGCCCTTCAATTTGGCACCATCCGGCGCATGGGAGATGATCGGGATCGCGGAGTGGACTTACGCCTCGTGGCGGCCGCCAATCCCCAAGTCAGGGCCCGGCTGGGGGATGGCGGATTCCGTCCCGATCTGTATTACCGCCTGAGCACTTTTGAAATAGAGCTGCCCCCGCTGCGGGACCGAAGGGCGGACATCCCCCTGCTCGCCAACCACTTCTTGGCCAGCGCGTTCAAAAAGAAGGGAATGGGCGGGGCCTTTTCCGCGGGAGCCATGCAGCTTTTGCGGACCTTCGACTGGCCCGGCAATGTGCGCCAACTGGAAAGCGTGATCAATCACCTCTCGGCCATCGCCGCGGAAGCCGTTATCGGTGAGACTTCGGTGCGGGCCCTTCTGGAGGTGGGAGGGCGCAGCCTGTCCACCGTTCAGAGCCCTTCGACTGGACAAACCTTCCAGGCCGCCCGGTCCGCCTTCGAGGAGAGCTACCTGGAAACCCTTCTGGCGGAGACGGGGGGCAACGTCGCGGAAGCCTCGCGCCGGAGCGGCATCCCACTCCGGACGCTCTTCCGGCTGCTCAAGAAGAACAATCAGGCGGTGGTTCGTAATCCTTAGCCCGGCCAGCCTTCCTGACGGAGAAGACCAATGAGACGGTTCATGATGGCTATCGGGTGGATCCTGATCGCGGTTTCCGCTCGTGCAGATGACCCTGAAGCACCTGTCATGGGCAACCTCATGCGTTTCTCCCTGACCCCCGCCGGGGCCGGGGCCCGCGCGGCGGGAATGGCGAACTCGTTCACGGCCCTGGCCGATGACGGAACCGCGGCGAGTTGGAACCCGGCGGGTTTGGCGCAACTGGAAAAGCCCGAGGCGTCCGTGGTGTTTTCGGCGTCGGGCCAATCCATCGAGAATGATGCCGCGCAAGCGCGGTCCGGCCCCGGCGTCTATTCGCCCTACCGGATGAGCTACAACCGGGGGTCCTTTGACTTCGCCAGCATGGCGTTCCCCTTTGCCTTGGGGGGCAAGCCCGTCACGCTGCAAGTGTCCTGGCAACGCGCCTACCGCCTCTGGTTCCATTCTCCGGCAACAATTATGGAAAGCTTGCCTTCGGGCCCGGGAGCGCTCATTCATTCCAGGACGGACCTGGATGGGAGCATCGGATTCTTCTCGCTGGCCGGAGGCGTTCGTTTGACGGAACGCGCACTCGTTGGCGCCAGCCTTAATTTCTGGAGCGGCGATTGGTCCATGGGGACGTCCATCCTCGACACGCCCGCGGGGGTCCCTCCCCCAAACTCCCAAATCCTCTCATTCCGGCAGTGGAACCACATCTCCGGAACCAACTACAACATCGGCATCCTCCTCCTGTATCCCAAGGCGTCGGTGGGCCTGGTATATCGCTCGGCCTTTCACGCCAACTATCACTTCAACACGCTCCTTGCCTCCAACCTGCCCAACGGCGGGCAGACCTCCTCGGACTACGCGACCACGCTTCGCTTTCCTCGCCAGATCAGCGCCGGGGTGGCCTGGAAACCCACCGACACCTGGACCCTGGCCCTGGACCTCACGCAAATCCAGTGGAGCCGGATGGAAATCCAAGGAGTCACCGGCGCCTTTCCGCCCCTCAATTTTCTGGACTTCCTTCCGGCTTCCACGACGACAACACGGGACACATTGGCCTTCAACGCCGGCGCGGAATATCTTTGGCTGAGGCCGAAGGCCGTTATCCCCCTGCGGTTCGGTCTCGCCTATGATCCGCAGGGCGGGCGCGATCCCTGGCGCGGGGACCCCGTCAACTACTACGTGCTGGCATTAGGCACGGGCTACAACACCAATGCGTGGAAACTGGACGCGGCGGTTCAGTACCGGTGGGCCAACTTCCACTCCAGCTCTTACATCGAACCCGCGAGCATCGCGCAGACCCCAAGAACTCCCGACGCCTACGGTCCTGTTCATACGGCCGAGTGGCGTGTCAGCTTCTCGGTGATTTACCGCATGAACGAGTCGTCGGGCATGAACCGGTTCTTTCACAAGGCATTCGTGGGGCCCTGATGAACAGACCGCGCGTTTTGCCTCGCTCGTTGTTCATGGTGCTCCTGGCCGCCCTTCTCATCGGCTCCTCATCGGGACCGGTCATGGCTCAGGCCTCGTTTTGGGACGCCTACGGCCGCGGAAAGGCGGCCCTCGGGGCCGGGCACTATGATGAGGCCGTTAGGGAGTTCCAAGAGGCCATCCGGATTCATCCCTCCTCTGGGAAGCGGGTCCGCCTTTATGGAACCAATTTCGCCTCGGATTACTACCCTTACACTCAGTTGGGTGAAGCCCTTTTAAAAGCAGGCAAGCCGGGAGAGGCGGGCGAAGTCCTCAGCGCGGCCCTGAGCGTGGGGATTGAGCCCCGCGGTCCCATCGAGGAGCTGCTGACGCAGGCCAACCCGGCCCGGGGGCAGCCAAAGGCAGGGCCCAGCGCCCGGGAATCCGATGCCGCCGTCACGACGTCTCAGCCTCTGCCTCAGCCCGAGGTCGTCCGCCGCCCGGAGGGGCGGAACCAGAAGGTGACGGTGCACTTTTTGTCCGTGCCCAAGGGAGCCGGCGTCATCCTGGACGGGGCGCCAAGAGGCGTGACGCCTTTGGACCTCCAACTTCCCCCCGAGGGCAATCACGAGGCGATCCTGCGGCGGCAGGGATTCCAAGATGAGAAGCGTTCTTTCACCCTCAGGCCGGGCGACGAATTGACCGTGGATGTGGCCCTCGCGCCGGCTGGGAATCGTGAGAACCTGAGCGCGCCAAAGGCACCGGCCTCTCCAGACGGGGGCGAGATTGAACTCCGCGTCAGCCCAACGGGTACCGAGGTGGAGCTGGACGGGGTCCCTCGCGGCGGGCTGGGCAGTTCCGGAGTACTTGTGCTGGCGCTTTCTCCGGGAGACCACGCCCTGCGGCTTTCACATCCGGGGTTCCAGGAAGTCAACACGACCATCCGGATCATGGCGGGAATCCGGTCGCTCTTCACCTGGCAGCTCATTCCTCTGCCACCCAACCCCGTGGGCCAAGCCGCCTCTCCGCCGGCGAAAGGCGGCTCGCCGGGCCAATGGGTTCTGGCGGGAGTCCTCGCTCTGGCCGTAATCCTTGCCTGGCTCGCTTGGCGCGCCACCCGGAGCGGGCATCTCCGGCAGGGATCTGGAGCCTCCGCTTCGTCCGTCAAAACGATTGGGCCGTATGTGCTGGAGGAGCGCCTGGGCGGTGGCGGGATGAGCGAGGTATGGAAGGGGCGACGGCGGGGAGACGGCCTCACGGCCGCCGTGAAAATGCCTCTCTCGTCCTACAACCAGGACGACCAGTTTCGGCGGCGCTTCCTGCAGGAATGCGAGATCGGCAAGCGGCTCGACCACCCGGGGGTCATCAAGATCTTGGACTTCGGAGACGATGGCGGGCAACTGTTTCTGGCGATGGAGTACGTGGAAGGGCGCACCCTGCGGGCCAAACTGGACGGCATGGGCGAGCCCTTCACGCCGGGCGCGGCCATCGCGATGGTCCGCGAGGTCGCGCGGATATTGGATTACACCCACGGGCAAGGCGTCATCCACAGGGACCTCAAGCCGGAAAACATCATGCTCGACGGCCCTTCTGAAAAAGTCCGGGTGGCCGATTTCGGCGTTGCCCGGGTGCTGGACGCGACCTCCTTCACCTTGACGGGACAGGTCTTGGGAACGCCCCGCTACATGCCGCCCGAACCAATGTTGCGCTTGCCGTACACGCCCATGAGCGACCTCTACTCAGTGGGCGTCATCTTTTACGAAATGCTGACGCTCCGCCCCCCCTTTGACGGGGAGACCTTTCTGGATATGGTGCAACTGCACCATTCCTCTGGCCGGCCCAATCCCTCAAGCCGGAACTCGCTCGTCTCGCCCGAGCTCGATGCCATTGTCACAAGGCTGATGGCGGTCCAGCCGGCGGAGCGGTTCAGCTCCGCCAAGGATTTATTGGTTGCCCTCGATGCAATCCACTGTGAGGCCAGACCTCGCGGCGGGTCCTTGTTTGCCATCGGCTGAGCACAGCAGGGGGCCGCAAGACTCGCGGCTTCCGGGAGTTTTTCAGCAGCCTGCCAATGCCGTCCCATCCATGGGCGGTAATCCACCCGAACCGGATCATGGATAGGGCGACGTGATGTGCTTTGCCGCTCCATCCACCGTCATTCCCGCCCGGCGTCGCCGCGGGCCAGGTGCTCATCCTTCTCCCCGCCTGAATCTCCCCATGGCGAGGACGGGGACCAGGAGGAGGGTGGAAAGGGTGCATGTGAAGAGCCCGCCCAGGACGGTGATGGCGAAGGGCTGAAAAACGCGCGAGCCCAGCGGCGTGGTGATGGCCGCGGGAGCCAGGGCGAAGAGGGTCGTGAGGGCCGTCATGAGGACGGGCCTCAGACGAACCGAGGCGGCGTGGAGGAGGGCCTCCCTCTTCCCCAGGCCGGTTCGGGCCGAGCGCCCCGCGTATTCCAGGAGCACGATGCCGTTGTTGACCGAGATGCCCACCAGGGTGAGCATGCCCATGGCCACGGAGACGTCCAGGTCCTGGCGGGTCACGACCAGCGCCAGCAGGCCTCCCAGCAGGGCCACCGGGACGTTCATCAGGATCACCAGGGGCTCGCCGAAGGACCGGAACTGCACCAGCATGACGAGGTAGATGAGCACCACGGCCATGAGGATGACCATACCCACCTCCGCGGCGGTCCTCAGGAGCACCTTGTACTGCCCCGCGAGCCCGATGCTGTAGCCCTTGGGGAGCGGCACCGCCTTGAAGGCCCGGCTCAGCCGCGAAACAGTGCCCGGTCCCACTCCTTTCAGGTCCGCGATGAGGGTGACCTCCCGCTGGCCGTTCAGGCGGGTCAGCGTGGCGGGGGTGTAGGCCACCTGGATGTCCGCCACTTTAGAGAGGGGAATGACGCCTCCCGCTTCCGACCGCACGGGGACCTGGGCGAGGGCGTCGAGAGAAGTCTCATCCGTTCCCGAGGCCTGGTCCAGGCGCACCAGGACCCGCACCACTTCCCGCTGGCGCACGATCTGGGTGGCCTCCACGCCGAGGCGCGAGGCGCGCACCGCGTCCAGGACTTCGGCGGCGGTGACGCCGTAGAGGCCCAGCTCGGGGTACTTCACCCGGACGATCACTTCGGGGGCTCCGTAGAGGGTCGGGTTCACCACGCCCCCCATATCCGGATCCTTCTCCAGGATCTTCTCCACCCTTGCCGCCAGGGTCTTGAGCTCCTCCAGATCCGGCCCATAGATGGTGACGCCGAAGAGGGCGGGAAGGCCCGAGAAGCTCTCGTCCATGTTCTCCTGGGTGGGCTGGTGGTAGAGGATGACGGCCCCGCCGATGGTGGAATAGCTCTTCCTGAGGCTGGCCATGACCTGATCCACCGTGTGCTCCCGCCCCTTCCTCCGCAATTTGATGAGGAGTTCGCCCCGGTTGATGGGATCCATCACGAGGCTGCCGGCGGGCGCGCCGATGCGGAGGTAGACGGTCTCCACATCGGGTTCCTTCAGGGCCTTGTCCGTGAGCAGGCCGCCCACGCGGCGCATCTCCGGGAGGGCGGTGCCGTGGGGCATGCGGTACTCGATGAGGATGGCCCCCTCGTCGATGGGAGGCAGGAGGGCCGCCCCTTTGATCCCCAGCAGGGACAGGAGCGCCAGGGCCATGGCCAGCCCGGCGCCAAGAAGCACCCTCCCCCTGTGCTCGAAGGCCCAGGCGAGCGCCCGCTGCTGTGAGGCGTTCAGGTGCTCCAGGGCGCGCGCCCCCCACCCTCGGGAGCCGCCGCCCGTGTCCTTCAGACGGCTGAAGGCGAGGGGGATGAAGGTCAGCGAGATGAAGAGGGAAATCAGGAGCCCCGCGCTCATGGTGAGCCCGAAGGGGCGCAGGAAGACGCCCGCGAGGCCCGTGATGAGGACGAGGGGGAGGAACGCGGCCACCACCGTGAAGGAGCCGGAGGCGTCCGGTCCCGCGATCTCGAAGGCCCCGTCCACCGAGGCCTGCATCCCGTCCTTGCCGAGGCGCCGGTGGCGGTCCACGTTCTCCGCCACCACGATGGCGTCGTCCACGAACATGCCGACCCCCAGTGCCAGGGCCGACATGGTGATCATGTTGAAGCTCTGGTGAAAGGCCGCCATGAAGCCCATGGTGGCCAGCAGGGTGAGGGGCAGGGTGGCGGCTACCACCAGGGCGGGGCGGAGCGATCCCATGAAAAAGGAGAGGACCATGACGGCCAGGAGGGCACCGAGGAGGAGATCATGAAGAATTTCACTCCGTGCCTGGCCGAGCATTTCGGACTGGTCGTAAACCTTCAGGACGACGGTGCCGGGGGGGAAGAGATCCTTCAGCTCGCCGAGGGACGAATCAACGCCCCGTGCCACGGCCAGCGTATCGGCGCCCGGCTGCTTGAGGACGGAAAAGGCCACCCCGGGCACGCCGTTGCCTTCCACCACGTAGTGCTTGGGCACGCGCCAGTCATCCACCCGCGCCACGGAGCCCAGGAGGACCGTTTGCCCGTCAGGCGTTTTCAGGGGAAGGGCTCGGATGTCTTCGGGGGTCTCCAGGCGGGCGTCCCCGCGGATGAGGTACTCCTTGGACGAGCGCTCCAGGGTGCCGCCCTCCTCCGTGATGTTGTTGGCGCGAAGGACCAAGAGCAGGTCCTGGAGGGTGAGGTGCAGGGCGGCCAGGGCTCCGGGCTTGGCGTGGACCACGAAGGCCCGCTGGTCTCCTCCCAAGACGTCCACGGAAGAGACCCCCGGAACTCCCATGAGGCGGCTCGCCAGCTCGTACTGAACCGTGCGCCGGAGGGACACCGAGTCCTCTCCTCCGACCACCACGTACCGGACCACCTCCTGGAGGGCCGTTCCCGCCATGGCCACGCGCGGCACGGTCCCCCGGGGCAGACGGCTCTGGGCCTGGGCCATGGCGCTTGTGACGAGTTGCCGCGCCTGCGGAAGGCTGATGCTCCAGTCGAACTGCGCGGTGACCACGGAGAGGCCCACGAAGGAGCTGGAGGCCACCCGCGTGACGCCCTGGATGCCCCGGAGCTGGTCCTCCATGGGGCGGGTCACGAGGAGTTCCACGTCCTGCGGGGCGGCGCCCGGCACCTGGGTGATCACGTTCACGAGGGGGACGTTCAGGTTCGGAAAGAGGTCCACGGGCATGTGAAGGGCCCCGTACACGCCCCAGAAGGCCAGGACGGCGAGGGCCAGCCCCGTGAGGAACGGCTGGCGCGACACCCACGCCAGGAGCCCCTTCATCAGTCCTCCACCTGGTAGGTCCTGCCGAAGTCCCTGTAGTAGAGCTCGTAGGCGCCTTCCACCACGACCCGGTCGCTTGCCGTGAGCCCTTCTTTGACCTCCACCGCCTTCTCGGACGTGAAACCTAGGACCACCGGTGTCTTCGTGTAGGTCCCCGAACGTTCCACGAAGAGGTAAGGCCGTTCCTCGTCATCGTAGACCACGGCGCTCCGAGGCACCGCGAGGACGCCGCGGTGATGGGCCACATCCACGGTCCCCGACACCTCGGCGCCAGGTCTCAGCAAGTGCTCCAGACCTTTGCCTTCCATCCAGATCCGGGTTCCGCCCGCGGCGTTCTGGTCGGGAAAGACGCGTGTCACCGTGAGGGCGGCGCTTTGGCCGTCCAGCGTTACGGTGGCCGGAAGGCCTTGAAGGGGAGCGCCGTCCCGGACGTAGAGCGTGGCCACCACATGCAACCGGTCCGGGTCGGTGAGGTCCGCCAGGGGTGTCCCCGCCGCCACGTCCTGCCCGGGGTTCACCCTCCGGGCCGTGAACACTCCGGCCACGGGGGCGCGGAGGGTGGCCGCCGCCTCCAGGGAGGCGAGGCGCGCCCTGCCCTCCCGCCATGAGGCTTCCAATCGTTGCACCTCGGTTTGCGCGGCGGCCGGGACGTTCTCATCCACGACCTTGAGGCGGGCGGCCTCTTCCTGGCGAAGGGCCATTTGGCGGGCCAGGGCAAGTTCGTGCGCGAGGGCCCTCACCTGGGCCCGGGCCGAGGACAGCTGGGGATCCAGCAGGGGCCCGCCCAAGGTGAAGAGCGGCTCCCCCTCACGCACATGGGCTCCGTCCCGGGCCAGGACCGCGAGCACGCGTCCCGCCGCCGTGGACACGAGGGTCACCGCCCCCTTGCTCTCTACCCTTCCCAGCCACGGCGAGGTTTCCGTGAAATCGGCCCGGCCCACGGGTTGCACTCGGATGGTGTCCGGCCGGGGCGGCGTGACAATGGCGCGGCCTCCC
This sequence comes from Acidobacteriota bacterium, assembly GCA_021814085.1. GTDB lineage: Bacteria > Acidobacteriota > UBA4820 > UBA4820 > DSQY01 > JAKAJA01. The sequence continues at coordinate 9,257 of JAKAJA010000046.1, forward strand.
CACATATGCCATGCGGCGGCGAGAACGATCAGGATGAGGGTTCCTCCCGCAAAGAGGAACGGCTTGGCCCGCCCTGTGCCTGACGGCGTCATGGGTCCATACCTCACATGCGCTTGACGCGCAGCACGCGGAAGAGGACGGGCATGAGGAGGAAGATGAGGGGGAGCTGGAAGAGGAGGCCGCTGATGATGGCGATGGCCAGCGGCCGCTGCATGGCCGATCCCTGGCCGATGCCGAGGGCCAGGGGGGAGAGGGCGAGCACCGCCGCGAGGGTGCTCATGGTGATGGCGCGCATGCGGTGCTTGCCGGCGAAGATGAGGGCCGATTCGTCGTCCATGCCCACCGGGGCCGTGAGGAACTCCCAGGCCATGAAGATGGCCACCTCGGTGACGATTCCAAGGATCATGGTCATGCCCATCATGGACGAAATGTTCAGCTCCGTG
>JAKAJA010000047.1 GCA_021814085.1 Acidobacteriota bacterium
TCTCCACCTTCGGGACGGCTATCTCCGGGCCCCTCGGTTCCCTCACCGTGAGCCTCTTCCTGGTGAGCCTCCTCTGGGTGTGGGTCAAGAACAAGTTCGACACGTGGTCCTTTTGGGAGCTGTTTCTCCGCCTCTTCATCACGGCGGCGGGGCTCGCGGCCTGGCATACGGTGTTCTTCTTCGTGGATAACGGCCTCAATCAAGTGGTCACGCTGTTCGGCCACGCGGATCCCAACACACAGATCATGGACATCTTGCTGATCCCCTTCTCCAACCTCACCAGTACGACCTTCTCGCTCCTTCAGATCGGCACGGCCGCCCCGATCTTCCAGCTCATAGGCCTCATCCTCTTCTTCATCGCCTGGGCCATGTACAACCTCAACGTCGTGGGGGCCTTCTTCAGCACCATGCTCCTCTACCTCATCGGCCCCATCTTCCTGGCCTGCTTCGTCTTCGAGCCCCTCCATGACCTCTGGATGCGCTGGGTTCGGTTCTATCTCACGGTGAAAGTCTGGATGCTCGTGCTCAACGCCTTCATCTACATGGTGGACACCTTCATGGCCGCCAACATGAGCACGGACTGGGGCCAGGTGAACGCCTCCCTCCTCGCCGACACCTATCTCTTCTTCCTCATCGTGGGCTTCGGGGCCTCGTTCCCCATCGCACGCGGCTTGGTAGGCGGCGCAGGGACGGTCCTCGGCTCTGGTGCCTTGGTGCCAGGTGTCGCCGCAGCCGCGGCGGGAACGGCCTTGGCCGTAGGCGGCCTGGCGGTGGGCGGAGCCATCGGAGGTCCCGTGGGAGCTACGGCAGGAGCCGCCGCCGGTGGCGGCGTAGGCAAGGCGGGCAGCAGCGCCCTGGCTCCCAGGCGGGAAGGTTAGAAAGGAACAAACATGAATCAGCCGGAACCCCTCCAGCGCTTCAAGGTCTTCTACGGCTCATCGGTCCTGGCCCTTCGTGTCTCGGCCTTGGCCAATCTCGTTCTCGTGGCCGCTGTGGCGCTTCTGGTCTACAACCTCCACGGTACCCGCGCCCAGATGGGCGCTTGGAAGCCGCTGGTCATCCGCGTGGACCAGGCGGGCAAGGCCGAGCCCGTGGACTTGACCTTGGCGGACGACCCGCCCACGGAGCTGGAGGCCAAAGTCTTCGCGGCGGACTACATCACCAAGATCGCCTCCTTCGACCCGCACACCCTCAACCGCGACTTGGGCCTCGCCCTACAGTGCACGGACGAGGCCTGCGCCCGCCAGCTCCTCACCCACTTCCAGGCCGACACCGAGCTGAAGAAACTCCGTGACGCGGGCACCATCCTCCAGTGCCGAACCAACGCCGTGCAGATTCTCCGCACAAACCCCTGGGAGATCCGCGTCGAGTACACCCTCACCAACTTCGCCACGGGCGAGCCCCGCGCCTGGTACGCCCTCCTCTCCCTCAGGCCCGCTACCCGGACCTTCGCCAACCCCTTCGGCCTTCTCGTCACCGGAGTCCGCATCAACACGACCATCCACTAACCCCAACCCCGCCGGCACGGCCGGCAAGAAAGGACGTGCAGCATGTTCACCCCCAAAACAGGAGCCAAGATGCGCCTCGGCCGGATTCTCACGTTTGTCTTTATTCTGCTGGCATTTAGTCTCATCCATTTCTCAGAAGTGCCCGCCGGTGCCCCGCAGTCTGGGCCCGATGCAATGGCGGAAGAGCAGATCGGCCCGCCCGATGGCATGACGATCCAGGAGTGGAACCGGATGGCCGTGAAGGAGCTGCCTGCTCAGCCGCCATCGGGGCGCGCGCCCAAACCAACGGCAGAGGAGAAGCGCGGCATCTTTCGCGCGGCCCCCGGCGTGGAATCGGTGCAGGACGATCCCAGCGCCTTGCGCGTCTACCCGGTTCAGGCCCTTGTGAACCACGCCACCCTCATCCAGGTGCCCAGCGTAGTCCTCAAGGCCTGGTGCGGCGACCTCCAGGGCTGGACGCTGGAGGGAGAATCCAACTACGTCTCCATCAAGCCTCTGGCCGGGAGCCTGTCCACGAACCTTCACGTCCTCACCACCGACGGCCGCATGTACAACTTCCGCCTCTACAGCGCACCCAGCGGGGCCTATACGGACGTCTTTCAGGTCAAGGGAGGGGGCGGGTACCAGGCCAACGTGGGCAAGCTCGTAGACGAGCGCGTGGCGGACATGAAGAAGACTCTGGACGCGGAGTACGAGCAGAAGCTCCAGGAGGCCATGGGCCGGGCCCAGCTCCAGTGGGTGCGAGACTACGCGGGCAAGACCTTCTTCGACTACGCCATCGAAGAGGGGCGCAGCTTCAAGATCGAAGGCGTCTTCAACGACGGCACCTTCACCTACTTCCGGGTCCACGGCGACGAAAAGCCCATCGTCTTCCTGGAAGCCCGGCGGGGATTCAAGTGGGCGCGCGAGGTCATCAACTTCAACGTGACCGACGGGAACTTCTACCGCGTCCAGAAGCTCCTCGAACCCCACCAGCGCTTCGTCCTCAAGCTCCGCGACGAAGAAGTGAAGATCTCGCGCAAAGGAGTCTGATATGACCGAGCCTTCCGCCGATCACCCTGAAACCCAGGCCGCGCAGGCCCCGACAACTCCGGCGGCGGTGGATCTGGAGAAGCGAAAGAAGCTGACCCTCCTTCTTTTGGTCGGTGGCGCGATCCTCATCCTCATCATTGTGGCCAACCTATCCTCGCGCCGTCGCCAGCAGGCTGGCAGGAATCTGCCCCAGCCCGTGACCATCAGCCGCGCCGAGACAAAGGCCACTTCCGAGATGCTGCCCCTCGTATCCATCGGGGGGCAGGCCAAGGGCGGCCCGGGGTTCGGTTTGTCGGATCAGGACCTGGAGCTGGAGCGCCTCACCAGGGAGCTGAAGGTCCTGCAGGCCCGCACCGCGGTCGTCCAGGCCCAGCAGACCCTCGCGGATTTGCGCGTGGCGCCTAAGGCACAAGAACAGCGGGCCCTTGCCGTGGCGTTCATAAAGAAGGGCGGCGAGGCGAGGCCGGATGACCAAGAGGAGCCCATGGGTCCCGCCGGTACTGGCGGCCCAGGGGCTGGCCGGGCGGTGAAGAATCCCGCCTTCTCGGAGGTCACCGAGACCAGGCCTGGAGACAGCCCCAAGCCGTTCCTTCTGAAAATGGGCACGCTCCTGGAAGCCGTGCTGATCAACAAGCTCGTCTCGGACAACTACACGGCCCCGGTGATGGCCATGGTGGACCGGCCCTACTACGACCCGCTCACACGGAAGCTCCTCGTGCCCGCGGGCACGCGCATCCTGGGCAAGGCGGAGGCAGTGAAGTACCAGACCGCTTCGCGCCTGGCGATCACCTTCGACACCTTTCAGTTTCCTAACGGGACGACCTACACCGTGAAGCCCGACGAGCAGGCCCTCGAAGGGCTAGGCATCTTCGGCCTCCAGGACCGCGTGAACCGGCATACGGCCAGAATCCTATTCACTGCCGGCCTCGTGGGCATTCTCACGGGCTGGAATGCTTCTCAGGTCCAGGGCGGCGCCGGCAACACCGGGACTTACGACGGAGCGGACCTGATGAGGATTCAAGCGAACAACAGCATGAGCAAGACCGCCGAGCAGATGCTCTCCCCCTTCCTCAACGCCGTGCCCACAATCACCGTGGACCAAGGCCACCGAATGAAAATCTGGATCTCTCGCGACATCCCGATGGACTCCTACCGGGAGGCCCCCAATGAATAGCCTTTGGGCTTCCCTCAAGTCCTACCTCCCCCCCTCGCGTACCTCCCGGAAGCGCTACGCCGTTGCCGGGGGGGCGCTTCTCCTTCTGGCGGGCTTAGTGTGGGGCTTCTGGACGCTTCTGACACCCGAGAAGGTGGATTACAGTAAGACGTGGTTCTCGGTGGAGTTCACAACGGACAATCGGGCCCACCCAATACACCTGACCTTGCCCGACGGCAAAGAGGGCATGTTCGACGTCCTGATGATCGAAAATCTCTCCGACAAACCCCTGTCCCTCTTGGCTTTCTCTTCAAGGCCCCGCATTCCTGCGCTTCAATCCGACCAAGTCATGACCGCCTGGGCGCAATGGATTGCCACAAGTCGCCAGGGCATCATCGTCCGCCCCCAGTCCACCTGGGTTCTCAATCCCAGCGACTTGGACTCCCTCCCTTCGTTCCACGGTCACACCTGGATCAGCGTCTTCTTCTCAGACGCCCACCAGACATGTGCCGGCGGTCTCCCAGCTGCAGAATTGCCAGCTTCTTTTCATGGTCGTTTTAGGGTTCGCTACTGCAGTTCACAACTTCCCGATGCTCAGATTGTCGTCACCCACGTATCCTGCTCCCCTCCAGATTGTAGCCACCCTTAAGACGTGATGGAATCACGTGAAAGAGGTGGGCACGATGAGCGAAGAGCATCTCGACGACACACAGCGGTGGACGGCGAAGCGAAGAGCCGCGCTGGTTCTTAGCATTCTTCGGGGAGAGACCTCGGCGCCGGAGGCGGCGAGGTCTCACGGCCTGACCGTGGCGGAGGTGGAGGACTGGAAGGACAAGTTCCTCCTGGCGGGCGAGAACGGCCTGAGGGCGAGGCCCAAGAACGAAGAGGCACTGCGGGAGGAGCAGATCAAGAAGCTCAAGCAGAAGGTGGGCGAGCTGGTCCTGGACATCGACATTTTCAAGGAGGCGATGAGAGGCCGCCCTTTTCCAGAGAGGACGTCCGACGAGTGATCGCCAGCGTAAGCGGCGCCAGCGAGCGCCGCGCATGCAAGACCCTGGACGTCCCCAGATCTGCGCCGCGGTTGTCCTCTACCCAGAAGGCCCTTGCCCCCGTGAGCGGCGAGCTGGTGGACCGGATTGGCTTCCTCATCCAAACCTACCCGACCTATGGCTACCGGCGCCTGTGGGCCCTCCTGCGTCGGCGGCATGGACTTAGGGTGAATCGCAAGGCCGTCTATCGTGTGCTCAAGCTCAAGGGCTGGATGGTGCACCAGCGGACTTGGACGCCCCGGCCAAGGGTGAAGGGCATGGTGAGCCGGGCATCCCGCAGCAACGAGCGCTGGGCCATGGACTTGACCCATATCCCCGTAGGACGGGACGGTTGGGCCCACCTCGCCGCCGTCATCGACTGTCACGACCGTGCCATCATCGGCCACGAGTTCGCCCTCAGGGGACGCGCCAAAGAGGCCGAGAGAGCCCTGGAAGGCGCCTGCATCCTCCGCTTCGGAACGCTTCGTCCCCAAGGCCCCACGCCCGTCGTGCGCAGCGACAACGGCCTTGTCTTCCAGTCCCGCCGATTCCGCGCCGCCTGTCATGACTACAAGTTGAGCCAGGAGTTCATCACGCCCTACACGCCCGAACAAAACGGCATGATCGAACGATTCTTCCGAAGCCTGAAGGAGGAGTGCACCTGGCTCCACAACTTCGAGACCTTCGACGAGGCCAAGAAGGCCATCAACACCTGGATCCAGTTCTACAATGAAGAGCGACCGCATCAGTCCCTAGGCTACCTGAGCCCCCACGAATACCGGGCTCAACAACGCAACCAGGTGGCTTGACTTGAGGGGAGCACTACACACGTTCATCGGCAGGGCTATACGTTCCTATTGCAGAACGAAATCGACGTAAGCGACAAGCGCATGAAAGCTATAGCAGCGCACGACGTTAGCGCCGTCAACGGCTTAACGATAGAGGACTTACATTAGGCTACAAAATATGCGGAAGGCTTATGGCAGCGCTCTAGGTCGGGAGGAGAAGTCCTCACCACGCCTTCATTCTAAACAGTCGCCCTTGTTCGCTCTCGTCATGCAGACGTAGTACTATCTCGTCCTCATCAAACACTGGTGGTAGTTGCTTGTCCCGAACGGGAAGATCAGCGTGAATCAAGGTGATTACCGGCTGAATGCCCAAGTCGGCGTAGCGGCGAAAGACCGATAGAAGGTTTTCCTTCTTGCGGTCATCCAGCGACTCGAACACGCCATCGTGAAAAGCGAAGCGGGGGAATTTGGCATCGAGATAAGCTCGCAGCACCGCTAAGTCAAATGCTATGCACAACAGCTTACGATAAGTGTGACCGAGATCAGCGCTGGTGGCGTTGCCGGATTCGTCGAGAATTTCGGCCTTGAACTCCAAATGCCCCGACAGGTTTGGAGACACGCTTAGGAGGGCCTTGCGGGCAATCACGTCTTCAACAATCTCGCTGAAAAATAGCCGGATCGATGAGAACAGGCTTTCCTTATCTGCATTCTGTAGTTCCACATTGGCTTCGATTTGCGTTTGCAGACGACCACGCTCCTCAGTGAGGGTCCGGATCTCGGTGCGCAATTCCTGAAGGCGATGCAGAAAGCCTCTCTGTCTCTCCAGCGATGTGATGTCAGCACGCAGTGCCACCATTTCGTCGGAAATATGCTTGTACTTGTTGAACACATCGGTTCCACTCAGAAACGACAAGATGTCCGAACGCTGCTTGCCCAGAGTATTCAGCTCCGCATTGATGAGTTTGAGCTCGGCCTCGATCTCACCGCGCTCTTCCTGGAGGTAACCACGGCGCTCTTCGGTGATCGCCCTGTTGAACGCAATCAACTGCTGGTAGTCTTTCTTTATCTGTCCTGGAAACTGCACGCCAGCTTCCTCAAACAGCCTTTGTGCCTCGTCTGGATTGAACAGGATCTGGTCTTCCTCCAGCGAAGCAAGAATCTTCTTCTTGTTGTGGTTCAGCGAATAGCGTTGGTTATTTAGCGAGGCGATCCGCTCATCGACCTCATCAACAAGCTGCTTTGTATGATTCTTATCCTGCGCTCGGAAGTCGAAGGCATCGAGCAGTTTCTGCTTCTTCTCGGCCTCCTGTTGTTTGAGGAGCAACATACCCTCTATCTTGCTGATGTCTTCAATCGAACCACCCAACTCGCTCTTGATAGTTTGTGCGGTTGCCTCCTTTTCCTTTAGTTGGCCTTCCTTCTCGTAGTGCAAGGCAACCAACTCGGCGTTGAAGCCAAGAATGTGCGCGAGGAAAGGTTTCCAATCAGAATGTGCGGCGGCGAACTTGCGCAGATGAAATACGTCGCGATAATCGTCTTGCGAGCGCAACTGGTAACCTAAACCCTTACGATAGGACCATGGTTTCAGCGCACGCCAGTCGAGCAGACTGTCCAGCATGTCGCGGGCGCGATCGAAGGGCATATCGAAGTGGTCCCATTCGGACGCCGCTAATCCGGTGAAGTCCTGGTGGCTGGCTTCGTGCTTTTTAAAGCTGATCTTTGTCGCTTCCTCTACGCTGCGACGCACCGTGATGAAGGACGCATCAGCCAGCTCGATCTCAAGGAAGAACACAAACTCGTTAAAGAGGTCGATATGCTTGAACAGGAAGAAATTGGAATCCCGTCCGGCGAGGAGGCAGAAGTCAATAAGACGTCCAAGAGTGGTCTTCCCGAGGTTATGTGTATCTTTCTTGAGATTCTCGGGTAGGCGGATTTCAGCCAAAACGACGTTCAAGCCGGTTGTGAAGTCCACGGGCTCAAACAGATCCGGTTTGTTGGAATAAAGTCTAGACAGTTTCATTTGGCCCCACGTATTCCACGCCGTCAGTCTTAGGGTGGTAGTCGATTAGTCCCAATAGGTAGAGGAAATTCAGCGCCGGCAAGAACAGCACATCACCTCCGGAAAGAGACTTCTTTGCGAACTTGCGCAGGCTGGCGTAGTCGTCGAATCGGCGCACCTTCAGACGTGCCAACAGCAACAGTGAAACGTTGATAACGGTGCGATCCGGGTGTGAATGCTTAGTCGGTCTCAACATCGCCGACCTCCCCGATATCGCAATTCCAGTACATATAAAAGAGTATGGCGCGAGTCAGACGCTTGTGGGCGTGCTGGCGTAAGATAGGATCGCGATTGAACAATAAATCCACAAGGTACTCCATGACCTCGTCGAATGTCTGGTAGGCCCTGCGCTTGGCGATGATTTTGAGTTGGAATTCATCGGCCACCGATTCGTACATGCCCAGGAGTTCAGAATTTTCCGGCGCCGCCAGAAAGACCCGAATCTGTGCAGTCTCCTTCAGGTACTTCCTTCGCTGCGCCTTGGCGTACTCGTCGCTCATTTTGTTGAGCGTGTTTTTTTGCTCGTAGGTCACGCGTGGCGTCGGCGGATCGTCCAGAACCGCTTTCAGTCCGTCCTTCTGTCGCGCTACCGCTTGCACAACCTCAGCTAAGTCGTCCGGGCTAACAAGAAGCGGTGAATCGACCGGGTCAAGATCGGCAAGCCTCGACACCTTGGAAAACGTCTTGAGCCAGAGTTCTAGCTGCTCAATTCCGCAAAGGTAGATCGACGCCTCAGGGATACCGCACTCTTTGGCAATGTGCGAACGAATCTTGTCTTCGGCATTGCCGGCGAGTCGCCTATTAGCGAAGAGCATGTAATGGTCAAGCTGTTTCTTCGTACGCAGTCCCTTAATACGCGGAATCTCCTGACCGAGTACGGTCTTCTCGGTTGAAGTACTGAAGAAATCTGATTCGGAAAAACTGCGGTTGTAGCCGTTAGTGTGTTTTGCTTGAATGATGGTCGTACCCGTCCAAGGCTCTGCCTTGCTGGGATGAAGTTCAGCGGTCCCAACAAATTTCGCGTCGCGGCCGCCATCTGGGCCCTCGGCAAAGCCCTGCACTGAGATTCCGAGCAGGCGCTGGCACAATAGCACAACTAGGGTCTCAAATTGGCCATCGCTAAGGTCTTCGTAGGCGTATTTCATCGAGGCCAGCACCGCCTAAAAACTCCATTTGTCCCTGGCCGCAGCACTATGCGCTTGCTAGGCGCCCGTGACCAATACTCAGCCGCAGAATACTCTTCCTTTGCTCGTCCGGTCAAACATACGGCTCCCGCCGTGCATCAATGTAATGGGCGCCAACCACTGCGGACCCCTCTTCCTGGAAAACAGCGCTCTAGAATCGCCGAGGTTCAACGAAATGGGTCAAGTCCAGGGTCCAATCCATCTGAGGCCCAGGGCCGCACTGTGGCCCTGGGCGCCCGAGCCTTCCGTTGCGCCCATCGGGCGCGGGGAAGGGGTGCCTCCTTCCCCGGCTGTCCGCCTCCCCTTCCCACTTCCTGGGAGGCCTCGAATGGCACCGGGCTCGATGCCCAGGAGCCCGGCGCGGGCTAGTGCCGACTTCTACCTCCGGGTTCCCTCCCGAGTGGGCTCCGCCTTGGGTCCCTCCCGGGTCCGATGCCGTCCCTGCGCCGGAAGCGCAACTGCCCCCTTCGGGGAAGTGCCCTGTGGTCACGAAAGAACAGCGGTCCAGCGCAGACCGCGCCAGCGCCCTTCGGTCTTGACCTGTCACGTCCCGCGCCCTTCCTCTTTCTTAAGCCCCAGGCCCATGAACGCCCTTCCCTGATTTTTCTCTCGCCTCGCCTTCACAACCTACGGCACGTTCCCTGCTCGGGTAGACCTACGCCCCCGCGAGCGGGTCCCCCCCTGCCCTTCGCTCTTGGCCCGCGCCTCCCCAACTGCCCGGCGTAAGGCGAGCGAAAAAACGCTCCCTCCCCACAGAGCAAGGCCGGGGCAAAGGCCAGCAAGGAAGGGCACCATGAACGGAA
>JAKAJA010000048.1 GCA_021814085.1 Acidobacteriota bacterium
CTTTCTCGCCACGGAATACACCAGCCAGGTGACATGGCTCATGGACCTGGCCCCCGCGGGCGAGCGCCAGGCGATCCTGTCTCTCGTGGGATTTCTCCTGACTCCCGCCTCCGTGCTGGCACCCCTCCTGGGGGGGTGGATCATTGATCGGACCGGGTTCCCCGTCGTCGTCGGGGCCGTCGCAGTCCTCGTCCTGGGCGCCATGGCCCTGGTCGCCTTCGCGGTCCCCGCTCGCGGGGAAGGCTCCAAACGCAATGCGGGCGAGGGTCGTTAGCCCTCGCCCGTCGGTGATTAACTCTTTTCGTTGTCTCGTTGGCTCGTTGACTCGATTATCGCCGCGGCGGCCGGCGGTCTCTGTCGCCATCCCGGCGAGGTCCGCGGTCGCGGTCACCGTGTCCCCGGTCGCCGTCGCGGCGGGGCGGGCGATCGGAGCCCTCGCGGGGCGGGCGCTCGACGTAACCCTCGGGCTTGGGCAGGAGGGCCTTCCGGCTCAGGCGCAGCTTGCCGCCGCGCTCGAACTCCAGGAGCTTGACCTCCATCTCGTCGCCCACCTTGCAAACGTCCTCCACGTTTTCCACGCGCTTCCAGTCCAGCTCGCTCACGTGGAGCAGGCCGTCCTGTCCGGGGAGGATCTCCACGAATGCCCCGTAGGGCTCCACGCGCTTCACCACGCCCTTGTAGATCTTGCCCGCCTCGGGCTCCTCCATCTGGGCGCGGATCATGGCGAGGGCCTTCTCGGCGGCGGCGGCGTCGCAGGAGGCTACCTGGACGGTGCCGTCCTCCTCGATGTTGATGTCCACCCCCGTGGCCTCCTGGATGGCGCGGACGTTCTTGCCTCCGGGTCCGATGAGTTCCCCGATGCGGCTCTTGGCGATCTGGACGGAATAGATGCGCGGGGCCAGCGGCGAGATGTCGGGGCGGGGCGCGGGAAGGACCTCGGCCATGCACTCCAGCAGGTGCATCCGGCCCTTGTTGGCCTGGGCCATGGCCTCCCTCATGATATCGAAAGAGATGCCGTCCACCTTGATGTCCATCTGGAGCGCCGTGATGCCCTTGGCGGTGCCGGCGACCTTGAAGTCCATGTCGCCGTAGTGGTCCTCGAGGCCTGCGATGTCGCTCAGGATGGCGTAGCGGTCACCTTCCATGACGAGACCCATGGCCACGCCCGCCACGGGCGCCTTGATGGGAACCCCGGCGTCCATGAGGGCCAGGGTGGCGCCGCAGATGGTGGCCTGGGAGGAGGAGCCGTTGGATTCCATGATGTCCGAGACCAGGCGGATAGCGTAGGGGAAGGCCACCGGGTCGGGGAGGACGGGCAGGATGGCCTTCTCGGCCAGGGCTCCGTGGCCGATCTCGCGCCGGCCGGGGCCGCGGATGAACTTCACCTCGCCCACGCTGAAGGGCGGGAAGTTGTAGTGAAGCATGAAGTGCTTTTGGGTGCCTTCCAGAAGCCCCGAGAGGCGCTGGATGTCGGAAGACGTTCCCAGGGTGCAGTTGGCCAGCGCCATGGTCTCGCCGCGCTGGAAGATGGCGGAACCGTGCGTGCGGGGCAGAACGCCCACCTCGCCCCAGACCGGCCGGATCTCGTCGAAGAGCCGCCCGTCCACGCGACGTCCGTCGCGCAGGAGGGAGGTGCGGAAGGTCTTGACCAGCACATCGTGGTACAGGTGGCCCGCCTCGGTGCGGCGCTCGGTCTGGTCCACGGGGTAGGAAGCGAGGAGGTCCTCCTTCACCTGGTCCAAGGCGTCGTACATGGCCAGCTTGCCCTTCGTCGCCATGGCCTCGCGGAGGGGTCCGGCGATCTTCGCCTCGACCTCCGCCAGGTGCGCCGGGTCGTGGGCCTCAATTTCTGGCATCAGTTTCTGGATGCCGATCCGGGCCTTCAACTCCTCGGCCGCGGCGCAGATGCGTTTGATTTGCTCGTGGGCGAGTTCGAGGGCCTGGATCATCTCCTCCTCGGAGAGTTCCTGGGCTCCCGCCTCGACCATGCAGATGGCTTCCTTGGTCCCGGCCACCACCAGGTTGATGCGGCTCTGATCCATGACCTTCATGGAGGGGTTCACGACGAACTCCCCGCCGATGTGACCGATGCGGACGGCGCCCACGGCCCGCGGGAAGGGGATCGGGGAGCAGTAGAGGGCGAAGGCCGCGCCGTTGATGGCCATGACGTCGGGGGCGTTCTCAAAGTCCGTGCTCAGGACCATGGCGACGACCTGGGTCTCCTTGTGGTGGCCCTCGGGGAAGAGGGGCCGCATGGGCCGGTCGATCATCCGGCAGACGAGGACCTCCGGGTCCGTCGGTTTGCCCTCGCGCTTGAAGAAGCCGCCGGGGAAACGTCCCGCCGCATACGTGTACTCACGGTAGTCCACGGTGAAGGGCAAGAAGTCCAGGCCCTCCCGTCCTTTCTTGTCCATCTGGGCGGTAACCAGGACCACGGAATCGCCGTAGCGGACCCACATGGCGCCCTGGGCCTGCTTGGCCACCTTGCCGGTGGAGATGCGCAGGGGCCTTCCCCCGAGCTCGATCTCAACGGATTCTTCGCGTATCATTCATCACCTCTGTCTTAGATATCTTATGGGAAAAAGAATACACCACGCCCCTTATGGACGCGGCGCATTCAGACGTGTCGAGGGGCAGGCTACTTACGGAGGCCGAGGCGGCCGATGAGCGCGCGGTAACCCTCGATGTCGTGATCTTTCAGGTAGTTGAGCAGGCGCCGACGCTGGCCCACCAGCATCAAGAGGCCCCGCCGCGTGCTGAAATCCTTGCGGTGCGATTTCAAGTGATCGGTGAGGTGGTTGATGCGTTCCGAGAGAAGGGCGATCTGCACCTCAGGCGAGCCCGTGTCCGTCGCGTGCTTGCGGTACTGCTCGATGAGGGTGTTCTTGGCTTGGGTCTTCATGTCCCAGTTTCTCCTATCCGTCTCAAAGATAAGAGTCTATCACACGCCGGGCCCGCTGTAAAGTCTGCCTGGGCCTGGACCGAAGACGGGACGGGCTTGGGCTTGCCCCCCGGTTCCCTTTTGGCTATCCTCTACTGGAACGGGCCGGCCATCGGGGACGAGGACGCCTAGGCCGGCAAGGCCCGGGAACGCCATGCCGCTCCTTCCTCTCCGGGGGGGCACGAGTATCCCCGATCCCTGCCTGGCACATTCCGACCGATCGAAGATGCCCGTTCCCTTCAGGAGACGACCATGGCACCCTTGCCCGATCAGGACCTCGAACGCAAGCTCAAAGAGAAGCCGGTCCTCCCCGTGCTTCCCCTGCGGAACACCCTCCTCTTCCCCGACATGGTCATTCCCCTGGCCGTGGGGCGAGACCGCTCCTTGAAAGCGGTCGAGCAGGCCACTCGGGGCGACGGGTACCTCCTCATCGTGGGCCAGAAGGACGGCGACCAGGAGGAACCCGGTGCGGACGACCTCTTCCGGGTCGGCGTCATCGCCAAGATCCTCCGCCTCATGCGCGTGGCCCAGAACAATCTGTCGGTGATCGTGCACGGACTCGGCCGGGTTCGGGTGGAGGAGTTCACCTCCCAGGACCCGTGCTTCGAGGCGCGCGTCTCCTTCCTTGAGGCGGGCGCGGGCAACCCGGTGGAGGTGGAGGCCCTCCTGAAGAACATCCTGGGGCAATACGAGAAGCTCGCGGGCCTCTCGCCCTCGGTGCCGCAGGAGATGCTCGCCCCGCTCCAGCGATACGACGAGCCCAACCGGGTGGTGGACACGATCGCCTTCAACCTCCCCATGCCCATAGCGGAGAAGGAGGCCATCCTCGAAGAGACCGACACGGTGAACCGCTTGAAGATGCTCACCGCCATCCTCGCCAGGGAGATCCAGGTCCTCGAGCTGGGTTCCAAGATCCAGAACGAGGTGGTGGACAAGATGAACAAGGCCCAGCGCGAGTACTTCCTCAAGGAGCAGATGAAGGCCATCCAGAAGGAGTTGGGCGAGGGCGACGACCGGGGCCGGGAAGTGGACGAACTCAAGGCCCGCGTGGCCAAGGCCAAGATGCCCAAGGAGGCCGAGGAGGTGGCCCTCAAGGAAGTGGACCGCCTGGCCATGATGCACCCCTCCGCGGCGGAGTACACCGTCTCCCGCACTTATCTGGACTGGCTCGTGGAACTCCCCTGGAGCCGATCCACCACGGACCGGCTGGACATCAAACGGGCGCAGCGATTCTTGGACGAGGACCACTACGGGCTGGCCAAGGTCAAGGACCGGATCGTGGAGTACCTCGCCGTGCAACAGCTCAAGAAAGACCTCAAGGGACCCATCCTCTGTCTCGTGGGGCCTCCGGGCGTGGGCAAGACGAGCCTGGGCCGGTCCATCGCCCGGTCGCTGGGGCGCAAGTTCGTGCGCATGAGCCTGGGGGGCATCCGGGACGAGGCGGAGATCAGGGGCCACAGGCGCACGTACGTGGGGGCTCTGCCCGGGCGCATCATCCAGGGCATGAGGAAGGCGGGCAGCCACAACCCCGTCATGATGCTGGACGAGCTCGACAAGGTGGGCATGGACTTCAGGGGCGACCCGACCTCGGCTCTGCTCGAAGTCCTCGACCCCGAGCAGAACTACAGCTTCTCGGACCACTACCTCGAAGTGGCTTTCGACCTGAGCAAGACCATGTTCATCGCCACGGCCAACATTCTGGACACCATCCCCCAGCCTCTGCTGGACAGGATGGAGGTCCTCCGCCTGCCGGGCTACACGGAGGAGGAGAAGCTCCACATCGCCAAGCGCCACCTCCTTCCCCGCGTCCTGAGCAACCACGGGCTGAAGAAGAGCCAGGTGCAGTTCTCGGACGCCGCCCTGAATGTCATCATCAACGAGTACACCCGCGAGGCCGGCGTGCGGAACCTCGAGCGGGAGATGGCGGCCGTCTTGCGAAAAATCGCCAAGGCCAGGGTCTCTGGCGAGACGAAGCGCGTCTCGGTAACACCCGATCTGGTGCGGAGCTACCTCGGCCCCCGGCAGGTGTTCCTGGAGAGCAGGGACCGCATCGACCGCCCGGGAGTGTCCACGGGCCTGGCCTGGACTCCCGTGGGAGGCGACATCCTCTTCATAGAAACGACGAGCATGAAGGGGCGCGGCAACCTCGCCCTCACGGGTCAGCTGGGGGACGTCATGAAGGAGTCGGCCCACGCCGCCCTCTCCTGGATTCGGACCAACGCCGGCGAGCTGGGCATCAAGCCCGAGGCCTTCAGCAAGAACGACCTCCACGTCCACGTCCCCCAGGGCGCCATCCCCAAGGACGGCCCTTCGGCCGGGGTCGCCCTGACCACGGCCCTGGTGTCCCTCCTCACGGGGCGGCTCGTGCGGGACGACGTGGCCATGACCGGGGAGATCACCCTCACGGGGAAAGTCCTCCCCGTGGGAGGCATCAAGGAGAAGGTGCTCGCCGCCAAGCGCGCGGGCATGGCGGAAGTGATCCTGCCCGAGCGGAACCGCGGCGACCTCGAGGACCTCACCGAGGAGGCCCGAAAGTCCCTCCGCTTTCACTTCGTCACGGAGATCCCGCAGGCCTTGGGCATTGCGCTGAAGGCGAAACCTCGATCTAAATCCGCGCCGCGGAAGCGTTCGCGTTCGGTCAAGGGGCGAACCGGGAAGCGATGAGGCGCTCTCCGGATGCATTCGGGGGCTCCGGGCAACCGGAGCCCCTTCTGGTTTTGCGCTAATCCCGGATTCTGCAGTTGCCGGTGGCGGTTGAAGCGAGAGGCTTGGCTGGATTCGGTTTGGCCTGACCGCCATTGGACTAAAGCAAAATCCGGGTGCTCCCGAGCAGGAGGCGATGGGAGCCCCACGGGAGGGGTGAGGCTCCAATGGGCTTTGCCCATGGAGCGGGGCCCCGAAGGGTATCCCTCGGACCGACGGGTTCATCCCGCGGTCCGAGGGGGAAGGACCTTGGCCCTCCCCGTGAAGGAGATGGCGCCTTTTCCCCCGGACACCACCTTCATGGCCCGAGGCACAACGGGTTCAGATGCGAAATCCGGGCTAATTGCAAACCTGCAAATTTCCGCTTGCGGACACTCGCGGGCGGCTGGTGGGAAAGGGCGGGGTATACTATCCTGGGGGACGGGGGCTGGGGAGCCATGCCGGAGGTGAAGGAGGGGCGCTATTACTGGTTTATGGCCGTCTACGTGACGGCGACGGCTCTTCTCGCCCTTCATGCCGGCTGGACGGGAAAAGCCCTCTGGGCGAGCCCCCTGATCTGGATCTTCCTCGTCCTGGCCTATCATTTCGACGTGAAATTGCCCACCGTCGGGCGCATGAACGCCGACCACGTCATCGCCTTCCCGGCCATCATCCTCTTAGAGAACCCGTTCCTCGTGGGCATCCTCGCCGCCTCGGCGGCTCTCGGTGACCGCCTGTACCAGCGGGGGCTCAAGGGGCTGCGCCCGGTGACTTTCTTTGACAGCGCCAACGCCGCCTTCACCATCACCCTGTCCGGATGGCTCCTGCTGCGCCTCACCGCGGGGCTGGGGCCGGATTCCCTCCTCTGGTTCCCCTGCCTCCTCCTGGTCATGGCCCTCTTCTATACGTTCAACATCATGGGCTACATCGTCAGCCGGATGGCCGCCGGGGGCCGCCTCACCCCGGGCTTCTTCTGGAAAGCCCAACTCCAGGGATGGCTCTGGGTCACGCTGTCTCTCCCCTTCGTGATGCTCGTGGTGATGGAGATCCAGGCCCGCAACCCTACTCTGGTGGTTCTAGGGGGGATCCCGCTCCTGGTCATCGTCTGGGCCCTCCACCTCAACGGGGGGCTGGAGGAAAAGAACTCCGCCCTCATCCAGGCCAACCGCCGCCAGGAGTTTCTCCAGCAGCTCACCCTCACCTCCACCGGTTCCCTAGAGAGGGACACGTTCCTCAACGACCTCCTCTCGGGCCTCCGGGAGTTCGTCCCCTGGGACCGGGACCTCCTCCTCGTGCATACCGCCCTCGGATCAGAGGGCCCGGCGCTCCACAGTCTCCAGGACCTCCCCCCGGATCCCCACGGCGTAAAGGATAGGCTCACGAGCCTCCTGGAGGGCGCCGCCCTTCGGAAGCCGCTTTGCACTTCCGGCGAGACAGTCCAGCCCATGCTTGAGCCGGAGGCCAAGCACCAGCTCGTCATCGCCCTCGCCACCTCGGAGATGGCCTTCGGCATCCTGGTGGTGGAGCGGGCCTCGGGGCCGCCCTTCCCGGAGGAAGACATCCGGTTCCTGGAGATGGCCTTCGCCCAGATCGCCGGCCACGTCCAGGACGAAATCCTCAAGAAGCAGCTCCTCGCCACCAACAAAAAACTCATGCGCCAGACCGAGTTTCTCTCTCAGATCCTCCAGATATCCAACCTCCTGCGCGTCCATTTGGACATCCAGGGGATCCTCGAGAAAGTCGCGCAGGGCATCCGAGAGGGGATAGGGTTTCAGGCGGTTATCGTGAGCCTCTACCGCGAGGAGGAGGGCTACTTCGAGCGGATGGCCCAGGCGGGAGACGACGAGCGCTGGGAGGAGATCCGCGCCGTCAGGCCACCGGCGAGCGACGTCCTGGCCCTGCTAAAGGACAAGTACCGGGTGGGCTCGTGCTACCTCATCCGCCACAGCGAGTCGGTGGACATCCCCTACGCCGTCCTCCCCAACAACCCGAGACCCGCCAAGGAGATGGACGACTGGGATCCCATGGACTTTCTCCTCGTCCCCCTCGTGGACAAGGACGAGCGCCTCCTGGGCATCATCTCCGTGGACGAGCCCGTGGACGGGAAGGTGCCATCCATGGAGACGCTGCGGGCGTTGGAGATTCTCGCCAACCAGACGGTCCACGCCCTGGAGAGCGCCCAGATCCACGCCCACATCAAGCGGCAGGCCGTCATCGACGGCCTCACGGGCCTCCACAACCACGGGTATTTCCAGGAGACCCTGGCGATCCGGGCACGGGAGCTCGCGGACGGGCACCACCCCTACGCCGTCCTCATGATGGACCTGGACGGGTTCAAGTCCGTGAACGATACCTATGGCCACCTCGCGGGGGATGCCATGCTCAGGTCCGTCGCCGACGCCCTGGCCGCTTCCATCCGCAGGGAGGACGTGGCGGCCCGCTACGGAGGAGAGGAGTTCTCCGTGTTTCTTCCCCACAGGACGGCGGACCAGGCCCGTCTCGTGGCGGAGAGGATACGCACCGCCGTGGACCAGATCCGGGCCATGGTTCCAGGCTTCGCCCGCCCCATCCGCGTGACCCTCTCCGTCGGCCTCGCGGCCTTTCCAGAGCACGGCGGCAACCATCACGAGATCATGGAGAAGGCGGACCTCGCCCTCTACCAGGCGAAGAGCGAAGGCAAGAACCGCGTATGGCAGGCCGGGTGATGGGCCGGGGCGGGACCGTGGGCGGCGGGATTGGACGCTTGGGGTCAGCGCCGACTGGACCTCGGGGGTGGCTGCTCGTCCTGGCCGTGGCTTCTCTCTGTGCCGTGTCTGCCCCCTCGCCGGGGCAACCCGCGAGGGCGGAGGCGGTGCGGAAGGCCCCCCACCTCAGGGTCGTCGCCGCGCCCTTCGAACCCTTCGCCTACCAGTCCGACGGGGTGAACAAGGGCCTGGACATTGATCTCCTGAACCTCGTGTGCACGGCCCGAGGCTGGACCTACGACATCGAATGGATCCCCTTCCCCGAGGTCCTGAGCCGGATCCGCACCGGCAAGGCGGACCTCGCCATCGGCGCCATCTATACCACCGACGATCGACGGAAGGAGATGCTCTTCACTGACTCCTACCTCCAGTCGGGCCTCGTACTCGTAACGAGGGCGGATCGGACCGTCCGTCCACCGGAGGGGATGGCAGGGCTCCGGATCGGGGTGAAGCGGGGCGCAACCGGGGAAGCGCTGGCCAAGCACCTGCGCGACGTCATGGGAGTGCCGTTGCAGATCGTGCCCATGGACAGCACGGAGGATTGCTTCGAAGCCCTCCAGGCGCATCGTTTGGACGCGGTCATGAACGACTACCTGAACAGCGTGTTCCTCCTCCACAACCGCTACCCTGGGGAGATGGTCATCAGCCGGGGATTCTTCGGCGCTTATTTCTTCAGCCGGAGCGAGATCGCGTTCCCTCTCCGCCTTGGTATGGATTCTCAATGCTTCGCCATAAACCAGACCCTCCGGGAGCTGAAACGGGGCGGCATCATCGCACATCTCCAAGAACAGTGGCTCACCCAGAGCCCGCCGCCGGACATGGAGCGGATCACCATCATCCTCGCCGGCGTGCTCCTGTTCCTCCTGGCGCACGTGGCCATCTTCTTTTACTACCGTGGGCGCAACCTCCGCCTCCGGGTCCTGGCCGAGTCAGAGCAGCATTACCGGGACATCATCGAGCAGTCGCCCATGGCCATCGGCATCCAGCGGCGGGGCGTGATCCTCTACGTCAACGACGCGCTGGCGCGCATCTTCGGCCTCCCCGGCCGCGAATCCATGAGCGGGCGCGCC
>JAKAJA010000049.1:0-981 GCA_021814085.1 Acidobacteriota bacterium
CCTGGATGCGTGCCGCTTCGCGGAGAACGCCTATTTCATCCAGCAGCGGGAGGCCGCCTGCAAGGACATGACCATCCCGGAGATTGCCCAGGCCATGTTCGCCTGTGCCGACGGGGCGACCATGAGCGCCAAGAAGGACGGCCTGGGCAACATCGGCGGATTCCTGGCCCTGCGCGACGGAGCCCTCGCGGTGCGGCTGAAGAACGCCTTGATTCTGCGAGAGGGGTTTCCCACCTACGGAGGTTTGGCGGGCCGGGACCTTGAGGCTCTGGCCGTGGGCTTGGAGGAAGTCCAGGACCAGGCCTACCTCGCGGCACGCATCGGGCAGGTGGCGCGCTTCGGCGACACCCTCCAGAAGAACGGCGTGCCCATCCTGGAACCGACGGGCGGTCACGCGGTCTACCTGGACGCGCGGGGTGCATTGCCACACATCCCGGCGGCGGACCTCCCCGCCCAGAGCCTCACGGTGGCGCTCTATGCGGAGGGCGGGGTGCGCGGCGTGGAGATCGGCTCTTTCATGTTCGGCAAGAAAGGCCATGATGGGGCATTCGTTCCCGCGGCCATGGAGCTGGTGCGCTTGGCCGTGCCCCGTCGCGTCTACA
Organism: Acidobacteriota bacterium; assembly: GCA_021814085.1. Taxonomy (GTDB): domain Bacteria; phylum Acidobacteriota; class UBA4820; order UBA4820; family DSQY01; genus JAKAJA01. The sequence goes on from JAKAJA010000049.1 coordinate 603, forward strand.
CGGACAACCACCTGGGGTACGTGGCGGAGGTGGCCGGCGAAATCGTGAAGAACAGGGCGCGCTTTGGCGGGTTCCGCGTGGTGGATGAGCCGCCCTTCCTCAGGCACTTCACGGCGCGGTTGGCGCCCCTTCCGCTCTCGGCCCCTTGAGCGGGCGCCCCCGATTGAATATGCTGTCCCATTGAAGGATGCAGATAACCATATGATCACGGGATTCAACCAGGACGTCACCTACAAGGGCAAGGTCTACCACGTGCAGACGGAGGACCGGGGCCTGAACAACCCGGTCATGGAGACCCTCATCTACGTTGGGGGCGAAATCCTCTCCTCCAAGAAGACCTCGTACGAAGACTTGGTGCGGGAGGGCTACAACGAGGCCA
>JAKAJA010000049.1:991-9387 GCA_021814085.1 Acidobacteriota bacterium
GAGGCCAAGCTCATGGCCCGCTTGGAGCAGCAGCACCGGCGCGTGGTCGTGGACATCAAGCTGGGCAAGTACGCCAAGGAGCCGGAAGAGGCCTTCGGCGACGGGCTGGTGACGTCCCGGAGCCTCGACGAGGTGATCCTGGACTACCTAACGAGTGAAACCGAGGGCGAAAAACTCGCCGTGGTCATCCTCGACCAGCAGCCCCCCGTGGCGGGCGAGAAGGCATGGATCAAATTCAAAGCCACCACCGAAATCAGCAAGACCCCTCTAGCCGGAGCATCGGTGGTCGTCCGTCTCACCTCGACGAGCGGCCAGACCCGGGAGCTTTTCTCCGGCCAGACGGACGCCCAAGGGCTCTGCACGGCAAATTTCCTCATCCCCGGCCTCACGGAGAATGCCGTGATATTGGCCGAAGTGACTCACCCCAAGGGATCGTTTCAGCACAAGGCGCTGGTCGCCAAAACATCTTCCTTATGAGAATTCGCATCAACGGGCAAGAACGAGAGTTGCCGGGTGACACGACCCTTGCCGGCCTCCTAGCCTCTTTGGATCTTCCGGGGCGACGGGTGGCCGTGGAGCGCAACGGAAAAATTGTTACTAGGGCCGATTACGAGGCCACGGTCCTGGCAGAGGACGACCGTTTGGAAATCGTCCAGTTTGTCGGTGGAGGCTGAGGGGATCGAATCAATGAGCCAACGAGCCAACGAATCAACGAGGGAAAGAAGAAAGCCCCGGGGCCCCTTCGTTGGCTCGCTATGTCGTTGGCTCGTTGATTCGATTCTTCTGGTGGGCGGTGAGGGATTCGAACCCCCGACATCCTGCGTGTAAGGCAGGCGCTCTCCCGCTGAGCTAACCGCCCGGAGCCTGGGCAGTTTACCGGAGGGTTCGGAAGGGGTCAAACTTTTCGGGGGGGCGGACCGTGGCCCTCTGGGGGGAATGCCACCCAAAGCCTTGACCATATGGGAGAAATCTGATAATCTCAATGTTCCAATTGGGCGGGGGTCCGTTCGGGAGACTGTGACATGCTGGAAGAGATCGCCAAGAACGCGTGGCACATCCCTGTCATCATGGCCATGATCCTGGTCTACGGGTTCCTGTTGAACCGTGCCCTGTTCCGGCCCGTCCAGAGGGTTTTGGATGAGAGGAAGGGCCGGATCCATGAGGCGGGGACCCTGTCGGGGCAGTCCAGGGATGCCCTCAAGTTGCGCTTCCAAGAATACGAGGAGGCAGTCCTCGAAGCCCACCGAAAGGGGACCCACATCAAGGAAGATGCGCGGAACCAGGGTCTGGAGTACCGCGCCAAGGTCCTGGGAGAGGTCAAGTCAGAGATGGACGGCGAGATCCGGGCCACGGAGTCCAAGCTCAGGGCGAGCATGGACGACATCCGGCGGGACCTGGACGCCGCGACGCCGGACCTCGTCCAGGAAATGGCCTTCAAGATCCTAGGCCGAAAGGTCGGTGCATGATCCGGCGCCTGCTGTTCCTCCTCGCCACGTCGGCCCTCTCCCTCCAGCTGTTTGCCCAGGAGGCGGCGGAAACCGCCGAGGGGGCCGCTGACAAGGGGTCCGGATGGTTGCAGCCCATCTGGGGTATCCCCATGATCGCCTGGCAGGTCGTCAACATCGTCCTTGTGGTGGGCCTTTTTGTCTACCTGTTGCGGCGTCCAGCGCCGGAATTTTTCAAGGGGCGGGCCCGGGAGATCCAGGACCTCCTCGAAAAGGCCGTGCGCGACAAGGAAGAAGCCACCGCCCGCCTGAAAGAGGTGGAGGACAAGATGGCCCACCTCCAGGACGAGGTGGACGCCATCGAAACGGCGGCCCGCGAGCAGGCCGAAGCCGGGAGACAGCGTGTCCGGGAGGAGGCCGAGCAGGCCCGTGAGCGCATCCGCCAGGAAGCGAAGGAAGAGATCGAGCGCCGCCTCGTGGAAGCGCGGCGCGATCTCAGGAAATATGCGGCGGACACGGCCGTTTCGGCGGCCAGGGATATAATCGCAAAGGGCATCACCGACGCCGACGAAGAGCGGATTCGGGGCCGGTTCCTGGCGGAGATGGAGGAGGAGGCTCATGAGCGCCGCGGGTAAGCGCTACGCCCAGGCCCTCATGGCGAGCCTCGGCACGGCGGGGCCCGAGAAGGCCCTTGCGGATCTGGACGCCTTTGCGTTATGGCTCTCGGAGGTCCCGGCCCTGGGCATCGCCCTGGAGAACCCCGGGATCCCCGCGGAGGTCAAGACCAAGCTCGTGGACGATCTCGGAACCGCGGCGGCCTTCGATGCCGTATCAATCCGGTTCGTCCACCTGGCGGTGGCCAACCGGCGATTGCGCCAGTGGAACGAACTCGTGGCGGCATTCCGGAGACTGTGCGACGAGAAGCGGGGTGTGGTGCGGGCGAGAATCCGCACGGCCCGGCCCCTCTCGGAAGTGGCTAAGCGTGATCTGGCGGCGCGCCTTGAGAAAGTCCTCGGGGGCACCGTGGAATTGGAACCGGTCGTTTCGCCGGCGCTCCTCGGGGGCGTCGAGCTCCGGCTGGGTTCCACCGTGTATGACGGAACCGTGTCCGGGGCGCTCAGGGCCCTGCATCAGGACCTCCTGAAGGGGTAGGCGAGATGATCAAGACGGACGAGATCAGCAAGATCCTCAAGCGCCAGCTGGAAGGGTACGAGAGCCGGTTGGACGTGGCCGAGGTGGGGTACGTGACCTCGGTTGGCGACGGCATCGCGCGCATCTACGGCCTGGACAAGGTCATGGCGGGCGAACTCCTGGCCTTCCCCCAAGAGGTCTTCGGCATGGCGCTGAACCTCGAGGAGGACAGCGTGGGCGCCGTCCTCATGGGAGAGACGGACAAGATCAAGGAGGGCGACGAGGTCCGCCGCACCGCCGAGATCATGTCCGTGCCCGTCTCCGAGTCCATGCTGGGCCGGGTCATCGATCCCCTCGGGCAGCCCCAGGACGGCAGGGGCCCCATCCCCTCCACCGATCGCTTTCCCGTGGAGCGAATCGCCCCCGGCATCGTCCAGCGAGAGCCCGTGAAGATGCCCCTCCAGACGGGCCTCAAGTCCATCGACGCCATGATCCCCATCGGCCGCGGCCAGCGCGAGCTCATCATCGGGGACCGCCAGACGGGCAAGACGGCGGTGGCCTTGGACACGATCATCAACCAGAAGGGCAAGGACGTCATCTGCATCTACGTGGCCATCGGCCAGAAGCGGTCCACCATCGCTCAGGTCGTGAAGACCCTCGCGGACTACGACGCCCTCTCCTACACCATCGTGGTCGCGGCCTCCGCCTCGGAGCCCGCGTCCCTTCAGTACATCGCACCGTACTCCGGGTGCGCCATCGGCGAGTATTTCATGCTCCAGGGGAAACACGCGCTGGTGGTCTACGACGACCTGTCCAAGCATGCCGCGGCGTACCGAGAGATCTCGCTCCTCCTGCGGCGCCCGCCGGGGCGCGAGGCCTATCCCGGCGACGTGTTCTACCTCCATTCCCGCCTCCTCGAGCGGGCGGCCAAGCTCAGCCAGAAGGAGGGCGGAGGCTCCCTCACGGCCCTCCCCATCATCGAGACGCAGGCAGGTGACGTGTCGGCCTACATCCCCACCAACGTCATCTCCATCACGGACGGGCAGATCTACCTCGAGGCTGACCTTTTCTACCAGGGGTTCCGCCCGGCGCTGAACGTGGGCATCTCCGTGAGCCGCGTGGGCGGCAACGCTCAGATCAAGGCCATGAAGAGCATCGCCGGCACCCTGCGGCTGGACCTGGCGCAGTACCGCGAACTGGCGGCCTTCGCCCAGTTCGGCTCGGACCTGGACAAGGCCACGCAGGCCCAGCTCAACCGCGGCGCCCGCCTCATGGAGATCCTCAAGCAGGACCAGTACCAGCCCCTGGACGTGGTGAAGCAGATCGCCATCATCTACGCGGGCACCCACGGCGTGCTCGACGATCTGGCCGTGGAAAAGTGCCGCGTATTCGAGAGGGGGCTCTACAACTACCTGGATCTTAACGGGCAGGGCTTCATGGACGGCCTCCGGGACAAGAAGGTCATGGATGACGCCCTCGCGGGCCAGCTCGATGAGCTCCTGAAAGAGTTCAAACACCAGTTCCTCGCGGAGCAGGAAGCGAACTAGACCATGCCGAACCTGAGAGATATCCGGCGGCGGATTCGCTCCGTCAAAAGCACCCAGCAGATCACCAAGGCCATGAAGATGGTGGCCGCGGCAAAGCTGCGCCGGTCCCAGGAGAACATGATCGCGGCCCGGCCCTATGCCACCAAGATGCTCGATGTGCTCAACTCCCTGGCGGCGCGCGCGGACCAGGAGCTCCACCCCCTCCTGCGCGTCCGAGAGGAGAAGGTCGTCCGCGTCCTGGTGGTCACGGCGGACCGGGGTCTCTGCGCGGCCTTCAACACGAACATCCTCCGCCGGGCCTCGCACTTCGTGGCGGAGCGGGAGGGGCTCGGGCAGGCCGTCTCCCTCGAACTCGCGGGCCGGAAGTGCTTGGACTACTTCAAGCGGCGGCCCACCCCCGTGGAGGACACCTGGACGGGCCTCTTCAATCACCTCCACTACGAGGATGCGGACCGCATCGCCGGGACCCTCATGAGGGCCTACACGGAAGAGCGATGCGATGCTATCTACCTGATATATAACAGATTTAAGAGCATGATCTCCCAGGAAGTGGTGGTCGAGCCGCTGCTGCCCATCTCCAGGCTGGAGCCGGCGGGGGAGTCGGCCGGGCCCGATTATCTCTACGAGCCCACGCAGCAGGAACTCTTCAACACCCTCCTGCCAAGGCACGTGACGTTCCAGGTCTTCCGGGCCCTGCTGGAATCGGCGGCCGCGGAAAATGCCGCGCGCATGACGGCCATGGAGAGCGCGACGAACAATGCCGGCGATATGATCGACCGCCTCACCCTTTACGCGAATCGGGTGAGGCAGGCGGCGATTACCAAGGAAATCATCGAAGTGGTCAGCGGGGCGCAGGCCCTCGGTTGATGGGAGAGACTCGAATGGCGGTGGAAGGGAAAGTCATTGCAGTCATCGGACCCGCGGTGGACGTGCAGTTCCCCGTGGATCACATCCCTAGCATCTACAACGCGGTCCACATCAGCTCCGAGGGGACCGACTCGAAGGTGCCCATCAACGTCACCGCCGAAATCGCCCAGCACCTCGGCGAGGGGCGGGTCCGCTGCATCGCCATGGAGCCTACCGATGGCATGGTGCGGGGCATGACCGCGGTTGACCAGGGAAGCCCCATCTCCATCCCCGTGGGCAAGGAGACCCTGGGCCGCATCCTTAACGTCCTGGGCAAGCCCGTGGACGAACTGGGGCCCGTGAACACCAAGGAACACTTCCCCATCCACCGTGCGGCCCCCGCCTTCGAGGACCAGGCCACCTCCTCCGAGATGTTCGAGACGGGGATCAAGGTCGTCGACCTCTTGGAACCCTACCTGAAAGGTGGCAAGACGGGCCTCTTCGGCGGGGCGGGCGTGGGCAAGACGGTCCTCATCATGGAACTCATCAACAACGTGGCCATGCACCACGGCGGCGTCTCCGTCTTCGCCGGGGTCGGCGAGCGCACCCGCGAGGGCAACGACCTCTGGCTCGAGATGAGCGAATCGGGGGTCATCACCCCCGGCGATTTCGAGAAATCGAAGGCCGCCCTCATCTACGGCCAGATGACCGAGCCTCCGGGCGCGCGCCTCCGCGTGGGCCTCACGGGCCTCACCGCGGCGGAGTACTTCAGGGACGTGGAAGGACAGGACGTCCTCCTCTTCATCGACAACATCTTCCGGTTCACGCAGGCGGGTTCGGAAGTCTCGGCCCTCCTCGGGCGCATGCCCTCGGCCGTGGGATACCAGCCCAACCTGGCCACGGAGATGGGTGAACTCCAGGAGCGCATCACCTCCACGAAGAAGGGGTCCATCACCTCCGTGCAGGCCATCTACGTTCCCGCCGACGACCTGACGGACCCCGCGCCGGCCACGGCTTTCGCCCACCTGGACGCCACCTCCGTGCTCTCCCGTGCCCTCACGGAAATCGGCATCTACCCCGCCGTGGACCCCCTCGCCTCCACGTCCCGCATCCTGGACCCGCTTGTGGTAGGCGTGGAGCACTACACGGTTGCCCGAAAGGTCCAGGGCGTCTTACAGAAGTACAAGGACCTCCAGGACATCATCGCCATCCTAGGAATCGACGAGCTCTCCGAAGACGACAAGATCATCGTGGCCCGGGCACGCAAGATACAGCGTTTCCTGAGCCAGCCCTTCCACGTGGCGGAGCAGTTTACGGGATGGAAAGGCAAATACGTCAAGGTGGCCGACACGATTCGCAGTTTCTCGGAAATCGTGGACGGCAAGCACGACGACCTGCCGGAACAGGCCTTCTACATGGTGGGCGCCATCGAGGAGGTCCAGGAGAAGGCCGAACAGCTGGCCAAGCAGGGATAGGAAATAATGAGCATTTTCGAGTTGCCCAAGGCCATCCAGCTGGTCATCGTCACCCCCGAGCGGAACCTCGTGAGCCAGGAGGTGGACGAGGTGACCCTCCCTGGGGTGGAGGGCTACCTGGGCATCTTGCCGGGGCATACCCCCCTTCTGACTTCCCTCAAGATCGGGGAGATCAGGTATCGCCAGGGCAAGAGCGTAAACTACCTGTTCGTGTCCTGGGGATTTGTGGAGGTCCTGCCCGACCGGGTGACGGTCCTGGCGGACGTGGCTGAAACCCCTGAAGACATTGATGTTGTTGCGGCAAAGAAAGCTAGGGACGAGGCGGAGAAGAAGCTCAAAACCCCCGACTCCGAGTTCCTCGTCGCCCAAGTTGCCCTGGAGCAGGCCCTGGCGCGCATGCAGGTGGCCGCCAAGGCGGCGCCCCTTCCCAAGTAAGTCCGAGACGTTACATAAACCCTTTATAGAGAGAAGGTCCCATGAAGAGAACGTATCAGCCGAACAGGCACCGCCGGGCTAAGACACACGGGTTCCGGGCCCGCATGTCCACCAAGGGCGGGCGTGAGGTATTGGCGCGCAGGCGCGCCAAGGGGCGATGGCGGCTTACGCCAGCGTAATTTCCCGTACCGGCCCCTTTCGAAAAGAAGACAAGGTCCGGAAGCGTCCGGAATACCTGTCTATCTACAGGCGGGCGGAGCCTATGTACACCGCCCGGCTGGTGTTTTATGCTTGCCCAGGTGGAGGTCCCAGACGGCTGGGGTGTACCGTCCCCAAGATCGTCGGCCCGGCGGTTGAACGCAACCGGCTCAAGCGGCTCATCCGGGAGGCCTTCCGCCGCACGAGGGAGCGCTTTCCCCAGGGGTGCGTGCTCGTCGTGAATGCCAAGCGCAGTGCTGCGGGGATGAAGATCGAGGACGTGCTGAGGGCCTTCCTCGATATCGCGGGACGGCTGGGCCGGGAGGAGGTCCTTCCGTGAGGCGGCCCATCCTTTGGCTCATCAAGCTCTACCAGTGGACGCTCAGCCCGATCCTGGGCGGCGCCTGCCGGTTTTACCCCTCCTGCTCGAACTACACCTACGAGGCGGTGGAGCGCTACGGGGCTTTGCGGGGCGCATGGATGGGGGCGAAGCGCCTCCTGAGGTGCAACCCCTGGTACGAAGGTGGCTACGATCCCGTCCCAAAGCGGGCCGGTAAAGGGAGCTGACGATGGAACAACTGGGACAAGAGGACCCTCAAAGCTTCAAGCGCCTCATCTGGGCCATGGTCCTCATGGCGGCCGTCTTCGGGGCCACCTCGTATTTCTTGCGGCCCAAGAACGCACCAACCGCCCCCAAAACGGCTCAGACCGAGAAAGGGGCGGCACCCTCCGAGGCCAAGCCGTCCGGAACCGGGAAGCCTCCAGCGGCGGAAGCCGTGTTGGCGCAACCTATTGCACCAGAAGGGGTTGACCAGCCCGTAGCCGGTGAAAAGGAGGCAACCTTCACACTTGAAAACGACGACCTCCACCTGGAGTTTTCCAGCAAGGGAGCCGTCCTCGCCAAAGCCATCCTTAAGAAGTACAGGGAAAAGGGCGGCCCGAATGATGATCTCGTCTCCCCCCTCGCCCCAGTTATGGGGTTGTACCCCATGGCGGTGGCCACGGGCGAAAAGGACTACGACGATCTCGTTTCGGGGGCGCTGTTCCACGTGGAACAATCGGTGGGAACCACGGGTGCGCCGGTCCTGAAGATGTCCTGGGCCGACGGGAAGGGCAACGCCATCACCAAGATCTTCACCCTTCCGTCCACTGGCTACGAGCTCGGCCTCCAGGTCTCCGGTCTGAAGGGGGGCAAGGCCTTGGGGCCCGTTCCGCTCACGTGGGGACCCGGTTTGGGACGGCTGCTCCAATCCCAGGTCAAGGACCGCTATTACCAGCAGGAGTATGTGGGGCTTTCTCAGGCGGGAGCCTTCAAGAAG
>JAKAJA010000050.1 GCA_021814085.1 Acidobacteriota bacterium
GAGCAGGAACGGCTCAAGCGCATCTACAAGGAGTTTCACCCCAGGGCCTGATACCGCTGGAGGAATCACTCCTCTCGTAGGCCGGAATACACATCCCGGCCGAGGCGAGGATGTGTATCCTCGCCTGCAGGACGTAAACGAAGGACGGCGAGTTGGTATGAGCCCGCGAGCATTGGAGGTAAAAAGAGAGCGGCCGGGGTCTCCCCCGGCCGACTTGGTTTCTCCACTTGGAAACTTCGCGCTCAGTGAGATCCGGCGAGCCCCTGGAGCACGCTCAGCCCGCCGAAGAAGATGATCCAGAGAACCTGGAGGCAGCCCAGGAGCAGGGAGATGATGCCCAGGATAATGCCGGCGATGGCAAACCCCTTCCCCTTGGACGCGCTCTCACCCCGGTTGATTTTGCTGTTTTCCATCCATCCCACGACCAGGGCGGGGATGCCGGCGAAGATCCCGCAGCAACAGAGCCCCAGAATCCCAAGGACCAGGGCCGCCACAGCCATGCCGCTGGCCTTTTCGGGAAGGACGGGCACTCCCTCGACGCTCTGGCTCTCGTAGGTCTGATTCTCGTAGGTCATTCGGTCCCCCCCTTATGAATTGGCCCCTTGCCGCACGGGATCTTGCACTAGGCATTCCGCGGCGGTCCGTCCCTCTTGCCGACTGAAATGATTATAGCACCCTGGTCACCCACACCACCAGAATCAGGGCGATGAGCCCGAAGGTGACGATCACGAAGGCCGGGGCTTCGAGTATGTTGATCGGTGGCTTCCTTTTCACCCAGGCATAGGGGAGGTAGAGAAACAGGAAGAGAGCCGCGAGGAACACCCCAGCCCCCGCGGGTTGGGCTCGGAAGGCCTCCACGGGGTGAAGGTGCATCATCCACGCGAAGGCCGTGGTCATGCCGCAGGAAGGGCATGGCTTGTGGAAGATCTCGTAGAACCCGCAGGGCGGGAGGTGCAGCTGGGTGTGGGTCCCCAATCCCGAAGGATCGGGATGTATCCATGCCGCCGCGCTGAAGACCGCCAGTATGGAAAACCAGGCGACCGCATACGCCGCATGTTCCAGCGGCGTCATCCTTCTGGCGCGGCGTGCGGGGGCGGGCATCGGGGATGAATTCCTCAGCGCGGGTTCCTGATCTTCTCCAGCGCCTTAAGGATGGTCTCGATGGAGTTGGGATCGGGCAGGAGGCAGAAATGGCCGGCGAAGCTCTTGTCCCTCGTGGCGAAGTCGGTCTGCACGACGAGGGCCTGATGCGTCACCTCGGCCAGCTCGATGAGGAGGAGATCCACCACGGCCTGGGCCATGTCCAGGGAGAAGGATGGGATGGACGGGATGAGGGGGATGCTCAGGAGTGAACCGACGGCCGAGAGATAGGAGGAAGTGAGGATGTTCCCGACCTCCTTGAGAGCCGAGATCTCCATGTCACCCAGGGGCTTCCGTATACCGGAGCCGTCGAACAGGACGGTGAGCAGATGCTCGGCGGAGTGCCGGGACATGACCACCAGCATGTTTCCGCGTGAACCGCCGTATATCCTGAAGAAGAGGCCCACCACCTCCTCCTCGAGACCACCCAGGCTCTCGGCCACACGCGAAAAGGGCAGGAGCTGAACGGACGGGACTTCGAGGGTGATCACGCGGTGGGTCATCTGGTGCAGCGCCGTGACGGCGTGCCCCGCGCCAATGTTGCTGATCTCGCGGAGGGCGTCGAGGTCCCGCTCATCGATCTTCTGGAACATGCCCCTAATCTCCTTCCTGCATGACGAGCACTCGGCCGTCCAGGATGTAGGCTATTTCACCCGTGGCCAAGAGGGCTCCGCCCATCCATTCGGAAATCATCTCCAGAGGAGGGCCCCAGGGCATGATGACCACCCGTTCCCCCTGATAGACGCTGGAGACGAGCAGGACCCGGTCGCCTCCCGGGCCGATGAGCCGGAGGGCCGCCCCGCTCCTGCCCACGGGGGCTGGCCGCCATTCGAGAACAGGCAGAAAATCGTCTCCGGCCTGCAGGTAGCGATGGTCCCCCGACCAGACCAGGGGAAAGGTGGACAGGGGATAGATGTGGCGGATCTGGGAAGCGGGAATCCCATAGCGGACATCCTCGTCCCAACCGAATACGAGAACGCGCGTCAGCGTGGTGGCCGAGGGGATGACCAGGGTGAAGCGGCTACCCTTGCCTTCCTCGCTGTTCATCTCCAGGTGGCCGCCCACCGATTCCACCGCCGAGCGGACGACGTCGAGCCCCACCCCGCGGCCGCTCACGTCGCTCACCTCCTTGCGCGTGGAGAAGGCCGGGACGGTGAGGAGGTCCAGGAGTTTGGCACGGTCCAGGAGGGCCGCCTCGTGGGGCGCATACAGGCCCCGCTCCACGGCCGCCTGGCGGATCACCTCGGCGTCGATCCCGCGGCCGTCGTCTTCCAGGGAGATGAGGAGGGCCTCCGACTCGCGCCGGATGTCCAGGGAGAGGCGGGCCTCCCCGGGCTTTCCGGCCCGGCGCCGCTCCTCCTGGGACTCCACGCCGTGGTCCATGGCATTGCGGACGAGGTGGGTCAGGGGATCGAGGAGTGTTTCCAACAGGCCCCTGTCCACGCGCTCTTCCGCGCCGCTCACGGTGATGAGCGCGGGTTTTCCAAGGCGGCCGGCCAGGTCCCTCACCGTACGTGCCAGCCGCTCCGCCAAGACCTCGAAGGAAACCAGGCGCATGGAGAGAACCTGGTCGAAGAGCCGGTTCAAGTGGGCACGCTCCGATTCCAGCCAGAATCGGTGGGATCTGCGCTCCCCGGCGGAGAGCGACGCCTCGTACTGGTTCAGGCCGTAGAGCAGGTCCGTGGCGTGGGCACGCAGGCCGTCCAGGTCCTCCGCGCTGACGCGCATGGTTTGCATCAGCGTGCCTCCCGCGGCGGCGCGGGCGGGCGGCGGCGTATCCTGCTCCAGCTCCACCAGCGCCACGTCGGGCAGTTCTCGGAGGGATCGCGCAAGGTCTTTCAGCCCTGGCCCCTGCGGCAGGTGAAACACGGCCAGCCGGATTCCCTCCCTCTTGGCGCGCTCCAGGTCCGGCTCCATGACGCTCATGGGCTCGGCCGCCCGGATGCGCTCGGCCATGACCATGAGCCTCGCCGCGGGAAGTGCGCAGGAGGGGTCGATGGCCACCTTGATTCGGGCCCGGAAAGCCTGGCCGTCGGCAGTCGCCGTAACGGACCGGTCCTCATTCCGTGGCTTCGCCGGCTCCGGGGCCATGCCCGGCGCGGGAGCCGCTCCCGGGCCCTCACCGGGGACGTCGCCGCGGGCCTCCAGGAGAAACGCCAGGGCCTCCTCCGCCTGTGGCGCGATCGCCCCGTCGCCCGAATCTCGCTGGACCGCATCCAGGCTCGCATCAAGAACATCCACGGCCCTCAAGGCGGATTGAAGCTGCTCCGACGTGGCGGGATGCCCCTGGCGCCACTGGTTCAGCAGGGATTCCAGCCCGTGGGAGAGGCGGCTGGTGGCCTCGAACCCCATGGACGCGGCCATCCCCTTGAGGGAGTGCGCGCGGCGGAAGAGCTCGTTCACGGCGCCGGGCGGTACGACGCCTTCGGCGGGGATCTCCCGCCGCAGGCCGCTCACGTGTTCGCGGCTTTCGCTCAGGTAGAGGTCTAGGTACTTGGAGAGATCCATCCCCGCCTCATGGTTGGCCCGGGTCCCGCCGGGTCATCCCGTCACTGCGGAGTCGAGGACCTTGAGGACCTTCTCAGCGGAAAACGGCTTCACGATGAAGTCCTTGGCACCCGCCGCGATGGATTCGATGACCAGGGCTTCCTGGCCCAGGGCAGAGCACATGACGACCCTGGCCTTGGAGTTGAATTTGACGATCTCCCGAGTGGCCTCGATGCCGTCCATCTGGGGCATGACGATGTCCATGGTCACGAGGTCCGGCTTCAGGGCCTTGTACTGCGCCACGGCCTCTTCACCGTTGGCCGCCTCCCCCACGACCTCGTAGGCCCCCGAGTTCACGAGAATGTCCCTGATCATGGCCCTCATGAACATGGCGTCATCGACCACGAGTACCCTATGAGGCATGCTCCCTCCCCGTTGTTTGATTTCGGATGGACATGGCTATGGCTAGGCCCAAGTCGTTGACGACGGCCTCCGGTTTGATCACGCTGACCCACACGTCCTGCCACGGGTAGACTCCCGCCCAGATCCCCTCCGCCTCGTCCTCTCGCAGACTCAATTCGTGGTAAGGGACGACCGCTTCGATGGCGGGCACCGCGAAGGCCAAGTGGGACGGCGGGGGGGCCATCCGGAGGAGGAGTCCCGCTTCGAGGGGCTGGTCCGGCTGTCCCACCAGGGAGCAGGTGTTCACCACGGTGATGAGACGGCCCCGCATGAACGCGGTGGCCATGATGTGCGGGTACGGTTGCGGCAGATTGAACAGCCTGGGCATGGCGGAGATCTCCTCCAGGCAGCCCGTGGGCCAGCCCACCGTGCGCTCGCCGATTCTCGTCACCAGGACCTGCTGCACCAGAACCTCCGCGAATGTCCGCCGTTAGAGCTTGAACTTCTCCACGAGGGAGCGAAGACGGTTGGCCTCCGAAAGGAGGGCCTGCGCCTGCAGGTTGATGGATTCCATGGAGGCCGTGGTCTCCTCCGTCGCGGCGGAGGCTTCCTCCGTCCCCGCGGCGTTGTCCGTGGCCACGCCCTGGATCTCATCCATGACTCGGCTCAGCTCGGACACCCCCTCGGCCTGGCTCCCCGCCCCACGGGCGATTGCCCTGACCATCTCCTGCGTGCTGCTGGCGCCCGAGGTGATTCGGGAGAGCGCCTCCGCCACGGCGGCCGTCTTCCGGTACCCCAGCTGGGCCGCGCTCCTTGTCTCCTCCATGCGCAAGGAGACCTCTTGGGTGCGGCTCGTGATGTCGTGGGACAGCCGGGCTATCTGGGAAGCCATATCGCGCGTGTTCTCGGCGAGGCGGCGGACCTCCTCGGCCACCACGGCGAAACCCCTGCCCGCCTCCCCCGCCCTCGCCGCCTCGATGGTGGCGTTTAGGGCCAGGATGTGGGTCTGGTGGCTGAGCGTCGTGATGCCTTCCACGAGGACGTTGATCTCCGTGGCGTGTCCCTTGAAGGTCTGCACCTGGCCCGCGGACTGTTCCACCTGGGTCAGAATCTCCTTCATGGCCTGGCTTGCTTCTTCGGCGGCGGTGGCCCCCTCGGATGCACGCATGGCGGAGGAAGACGCCACCTCCTCCGCGGAGAGGCTCTTCTCGGCGATGCTCTGGGCGGCGCTCGCCACTCTCTGCGTGGCCTCGGCGGCGTGCTCTACCCCCGTGGCCTGGGTCTCGGCGCCCTTGGCGATGTTCTGGATGTTGGCGGCCACCTCGGAGGTGCTGGCCGTGACCTCGGTGGTGGAGACGGAGAGATTCTGGACCGCATCGTACATGAGACCCGTGCTGGTCTGGACCTGGCGGACGATGTCCCTCAGGCTCTCCATCATGCTGCGCAGGGAGCCCGCCAGCATGCCCACCTCGTCGCTCGTTTCCACCCGGACGTCCTGGGAGAGATCGCCCTCGGCCACCTTCTGGCTCACTCCCGCCAGATCTACAAGACGCTTCGTCAAAAACCTCGCCACCACCAGCGCGGCGAAGAGGGCCACGATCAGCCCGGTGAAGATGACGATCCATTTGTTTTGGGCCGTGCCGGTCGGGTTGAGCCAATCCAGGAGAAGGAGAAGCAGGATGGGCGTGAAGACGACCACCATGAAGGCGATGGCGATTTTTTTCTTCATTCAGAGCCCCCTGTCCATTCGAAGATTCGCGCGTCACGATCCACGGGCGTCCAGCCTCTCATAGCGTACCGGGGCAGGACTTCGACCCGGCCCAGCGCGAGAAGGCCTCCTGGCAAAAGGACCCTTCCCGCCTCCCCGAGCAGTCGCGACTGCGCGGCCTCGGTCATGTAGATGAAGAGGTTCCTCATCACGACCACGTGAACCCTTCTCGCCGGCACCCCAGACGTGAGGTCGCAACAGACGGGAAGAATCCGGGCGGCAATGTCCGGCCTCACTCTGGCCTTGTCTCCCTCTTCTCTAAAATAGCGCGCCCGCCTCTGCAAGTCTAGCTTTCCAACGGACCGCGCACCGAAAACGCCGGCTTGCAGGGATGCGAGAGCCCGCCGCGAGCGGTCCACGGCGAGAATTCTTCCGGTCAACCCCATTTCTTCCAGCAGGATAGCTAGGCTGACGGCCTCTTCCCCCGTAGAGCAGGGGGCGCTCATGACCCTCAGCGAGTTCCAACCCGGACGCCTCGAAATCTCGGCGAGGGCCCTCCTCAGGGCACCGAATACTTCCGGATTGCGGAAGAATTCCGTCGTGGGCACGAGAAGTTTTGAAGCCATGGTCCCGGACTCGTTGGGATCATGGGCCAGGAGATCGACATAGGATCGGACGTCGGCGCAGCCCGTTGCCGCCAGCCTGGATCCGATCCTCCTGGCCAGAAAGGCAGGGCGATAGTCCTCCCCCCTGAGGCCCAGGGAACGTTCCATCCAGGCCCGCACCGAGGCCAGGTCATTCTCCTCGAGTCTCAGCACGGGGAGCTCAACCCCGCGCATCGCGAGAAGACCAACGAGGAGGGATCGGTTTCGCGTGAAACCGCGTCGGGAGCACCGCAGGCCAGGAGAACGGGACAAGCCATGGCGATCATGTCCAAAGGAGGCCCATAGGCACCGATGAGCTGATCCGGTGTCAGCCTTTCGATTGCTTCGCGCCTTGCCGCGCGGGCGGCGAAATTGCGTCCGGGATATGGTTCCTCGATGGGGAAGTCGCTTCCCACCAGCAGGGGTACACCCGCACGCAGGAGGGAGCCCCAGCGGTAGGCGCTCCCCATGCGGGGCCCGAGACGCTCGCCGGCCCAATCCCGGTCGGACAGGTAATGGCAGGGCTGTATCCCCGCCCGCACGTGGAGGGCCGCCATGCGGGCCACGTCACCGTCGGTGACGACCTGGGCGTGTTCGATCCTCCCTCCGCACGGAGCGCCGCGTTCCACCGCGTCCAGGACCTGGGAGACGGCCCGGTCACCGATGGCGTGGACAGCGGATTCGAGCCCCGCCGAGGCAGCGGCCGCGAGCGCCCTCGCCATGTCATCCGTATCCCAGAGGAGGAAGCCCTTCTCCCCGGGCCGGTCAGTATAGGGTTCCCAGAGAGCTCCCCCGCGGCTCCCGAGGGCGCCGTCGGCGAAAAGCTTTACGCCCCTCAGGACGAAACGTCCACCCCGCATGGGTTTTGGCAGTGCCGTCCACGCCGGGCGCAGCCAGGCAAACCCTTCAACCGGGATGGGGAGGGCCCCGTCGCGGTCGAGGTCCGCCAGGACGGCAATGTGTTCCGGGTCAAGGCCCATGTCCGTGGCCCCCGAGAGCCCGACTCCCTGCAGATACGTCAACGCCGCCAGGAGCCTTCGGCGGAGGTCGGCGGAGGCGGGTGCGGGAACGACCGCCGCCAGCGCCTCCATGGCCGTATCCAGGAGGATGCCCGTGGGGCGGCCCTTCTCCCTGATCATGGCGCCACCTGGCGGGTCTGGAGTTCTTTCGTCCATCCCCGCCATGGCGAGGGCGCTGGAGTTCACCCAGGCGGCGTGCCCGTCCACGCGCCGCAGGAAAACGGGGCGGTCGGGGAAGAGGGCGTCGAGGTGTTTCCGGTCGGGATAGCGCCCGCCCCACCTGTTCTGGTCCCACCCGAAGCCCTCCAGCCAGGCGCCCCGGGGAAGCTCCCGTCCCGCCATCCTCAGGCGCTCTATTGCCTCATCGAGGTCCCGGCAGCCGCGGAGGTCGGCCTGCTCCAGCATCGCCCCGAGCCACGCCAGGTGGCCGTGGTGATCCCATAGGGGTGGCAGTTGAATCAGGCATGGGGCGGTCCGCAGGCGCTTATCCCGCTCCAGGGCTCCGGCCACGGCCGGGCTCATGGGCGCAGGGACGGGGTCGCTGCCTGGGACCCAGCGGAGGACGTCCAGCGTGGGCCTCCCTTCACGGTCGAATCATGGGGCTTTCCAGGACCGCGGGGATATCCCCGGATGGTCCACTCACTACACGGGTTAAGCGAGCTACAGTGTCGCCAACGCGTCCGCGAGATCGCCCTGGATGTCTTCGGCCCGCTCCAGCCCCACGCTGATGCGGATCCCCCCGGGCTCGATACCCGCGGCGAGCTGGGCTTCCACGGGCAGGGGGGCGTGGGTCATGGAGGCGGGGTGCTCGATGAGGGTCCGGATCTGCCCGAGGGACACGGCGAGGGTCACGCTGAGGGCATTGTCCGCCAGGTGGTTCATCACTTTGCGCCCGGCCTCACGAGCCTGCTCGGGCGAGCCCTTGAGGACGAAGTAGATGAGCGTCCCCGGAGCGAAATTGCCATCCACGTCCACCATCTGTTTCCTGGCCAAGGCGTGCTGCGGATGGCTCGGGAGACCGGGGTACACCACACGGTCCACCCCCGCGTGCCCTTCGAGAAACCGGGCCACGGCCATGGCCGTTTCCAGCTGCCGCTGGGACCTCAGCCCCAGGGTGGGGAGACCATAGACGAGGGGGGGCCAGGCCGCCTTGGGCGCGAGGGGCGCTCCGAAGTCCTTTCGGAACAGGAGGACGTCGGGCTCCAGGAGCTGTGGCCCGACCCATAGCCCGCCCATGTCCGTGCCAAACCCGCCCACGTTTTTGGTGATGGACTCCACCACAACGTCCGAGCCCAGGGTGATGGGCCGCTGGCAGTAGGGCGTCGCGAAGGTGTTGTCCACGACGATGAAGATGCGCCGTTTCTTGGGGTTCCGTGCGGCGTTGACGCGGTCCACGGCCGCCCGTATCGCGGCGATATCCACGATCTCCAGGATGGGGTTGCTGGGGGTCTCGAAGTAGACGGCCACCACGTCCTCGCTCATGGCCGCCTCCAGGGCCTTCACGTCCCCGAAATCCATCATCTTGACGGTGACCCCAAACCTCGGGAGCCAGTTCGTCAGGAGGGAGTAGGTGCACCCGTAGAGGGTGTGGTGCGCCAGGACCGTGTCCCCCGACTTGGCGAGGACCCCCAGGCTGGCCGCGATGGCCGCCATGCCCGTGGAGAATGCCACGCCGCACTCGCCCTCCTCCGCCGCCGCCATGTTGTCCTCGAGCATGGAGCGGGAGGGCTCGTCCAGACGGTCGTATATGTAAATGGGGGGATGGGTGTGCCTGTTGAATTCGGGGTTGGCGAACTCCTGGAACCCCTCGGCACCGCGCTCCGCGCTGCGCAGCCGGTAGGCGGCCGATGCCGAGATGGGAGGGACGATATGGTCGCTGTAGTCCCAGTGGGGCGAATGGAAATCCCCGTGGATGAGTCGTGTCTCCTTGTGGTAGGCCTTGTCTCGCTGGCGTATGCGGCTCATGGTGCCCCCC
>JAKAJA010000051.1 GCA_021814085.1 Acidobacteriota bacterium
GGCTTGTGGTAATAGAGCGCCGCACTCGTGGCGATGATGATGAACGCTGCCACGACGCAGGTCATGATGGAACCCACGAGGGTTTCGAGCTTGCCGAATTTGATGTCGTGGATGTCCAGGCCCTTGTCCACGACGGCGCTCTGCTGGAAGAAGATCATCCAGGGGGCGATGGTCGTGCCGATGTTGGCAAGAAGGATGAAGATGATGTCCCCCGAAAGGCCCCCGGGGAGGTTGGGGATGAAGAGCCCCTTGAACACGTCGTTCCAGCCCGGAGCCTCGGGCATCTTCATGGCCCAGATGGCGGCCGGAATGTAGACGAGGTTGAACAGGCAGAAAAAGAGGGTGAGCTTCTCAAAGGTCCAGTACTTGCCCGAGAGCACTACGGCGAAGAGAATCGCCGTCACCGCGAGGAAGGTGATCCAGGGCGGCACCCCGAAGAGGCTCATGGCCGCCATCATGCCGATGTATTCGGTGATGAGTGTGAGCCAGTTGACGATGGCGAGGTCCGCCAGGGAGAACCATCCCCAGAAGGGGCCGAATCCCTCGAAAATGGCCTCCGCGTGGCCGCGCTTGGTGACCGCCCCGAGCCGCACGGTCATCTCCTGGACGTAGTAGGCCATGGGGACCAGGATGATGAATATCCAGAGCAGGGAAAACCCGTACTTGGACCCCGTGACAGCGTACGTGGAGATACCCCCCGCGTCGTTGTCGGCCACCATGACGATGATGCCCGGCCCAAGGACGGCCAAAAAGATCATCATCTGGCGGCGCCACCGGTTTAGAAGGTGGAAGCCCTTGCTGATCCAGTACATGGCCCGGCCTCAGCCATGGCGCACCTCTCCGGGCCCTTCAGCGATGGAGCCGGAAAAGGCTCTCGCGAAGCGCGGCATCAGGGCGGGGTGGAAGAGTTCGTGGTTCATGGCGCGACTCCCGCAACCGGTGTGGTGGTCCCGGGCGCGCCGCGGAAGGTCTAAATCGGGCGGTGGGCGTCCGGGGCCGGGGTGTGGCTCGGTACGTCGTTTTCCGAGGCCTGCCCCTGCATCGTGGATGGTTCGAATCTACTAGGCGGTTCCATGGGCCCTTTCCTGTTTCACGTCCGGGTTCGCCGGCGCGCATTGGGTATCAAGGGATTATGATACGCCCGCCCTCACGTGCTGTCAACTCGTATAGCCACCTAACCCCAACCCGCCGCTGGGGTTACGCCGCGGTTGCATGGGCAGTTTGAGAACGGTATAGTGGATAGAACGAAGGCAGGTCAGCAGGGTAGAGGACATCATCGAGCGGAGCGCTATGAAAGCCCTGGTGGTTGACGACAACACGCTCATCCGGAAAATGATCCGGGCGGTCCTCGAGGAGGAGGGGCTGGAGTGCCACGAGGCCTCGGACGTGGCCTCCGCCCTGGAGTCCATTCGGGAGCTCAACCCCGATGTCTGCTTCCTTGATCAGTACATGCCCGACGGAGATGGGCTGAAGGTGCTCAGGACTCTCCAGGCCTTGCCCGGGGGACCACGGCCCCGCATCTACCTCCTGACGGGAAGCCCCGATGAGAGCATCGTTTCTCAGGCCCTCAATCTGGGGGCGAGCGGCGTGCTCTTCAAGCCCGTGAACCCCGACCAGATCCTCCAGAAGGTGAGGGAGCGCTGAGATGGTGCAGTTCAGGCACGCCCAGCGCGAGATCCAGTTCAAGATCGTCTACTACGGTCCCGCCCTGGGAGGCAAGACCACCAACCTGGAGGCCCTCCACGAGATCGCCGATCCCGAGGGGAACACCCAGCTTGTTTCTCTGAAGACCGCCGAAGACAGGACCCTCTTCTTCGATTTTCTCCCCTTCAACCTCGGCGAGATCCAGGGCTACCAGATCCGATACCAGGTCTACACGGTCCCCGGGCAGGTCCACTACAACACCACCCGCAAGGTGGTCCTGGCGGGCACGGACGCCCTCATCTTCGTGGCGGACTCCAGTCCCGACCGGGCACAGGAGAACTACATCTCCTGGGAGAACATGCGCGCCAACCTGCTGGCCAACAAGATGGACCTCGCCCAGACCACGGTGATCATCCAGTGCAACAAGCAGGACCTCCCGGGGATCTTGAGCCCAGAGCAGGTCCTGGCCGCCATGAAGGTGGACGGCGTCCCCCACACGCTGGCCAGCGCCCTCAGCGGCGCGGGAGTGGTGGAGACCTTCATGCTCTGCGTCGAGCGGAGCCTCATTCTCTTCGCCGAGAAGTTCAAGCTGGACCAGAAGGGCGCCACCGCCGAACGCCTCTCGGAGGGGGTTAACGCCGTCTTCGCGCCCATGATCGGCAAACGGAGGAAGGGCTACCAGCCCACGGACAGCCGCGTGTCCATCTCCTCCCCCGTGCAGGTCCACGCCCTGACGGAGGAGGAGCAGCTGGTGGCGGCCCTCCTGTCCAGCACGCAGCTGGCGGAGGAGTACCAGGAGCAGCACACCCTGAGCCGCATGTACCAGGCGCGGCTCAAGGAGATGACGGCCCTCTACGAGATGGGGCGCCTCGTGGTCGAAGCCGGCGGCGTCGAGGACGCCCTCGCCAAGTGCGCCCGCCGACTCGTGGAGGCTTGTCCCGGCTGGAAAATCACGGCCTTCGCATCGCGGGCCGGCTCCCCCGTTCCCATCGAGAGCGTGGGGTGCGACCGTGATCCCCTCTGGGAGGCGGACGCTCCGGGGGCGGGGAATCTGGCTCTGGGCCTGCTGCAACGGAACGAGAGGATACGCCTGGACCGACTGCAGGAGCGGTTCCAGCAACTCAGGGCGGTGGCCCCCCCCGAGGTGGGCGAGGCGCTGGCCATCCCCCTTGGCCCCCAGGGCGCCCCGTCGGGCTGGTATATCGTTTACTGCCCCGCGGACCAGCCCTTCACCCCCGAGGAGGAGCGCTTCCTCTCCCTCCTCGAGCAGATCGTTTCCCCCAGGCTCATTAGCATCCAGCTCCTGAGGGACCTGGCCGAGGCCAACGAGCGGCTGGAGGAGAAGGTCCTGGTCCGGACGGCCGAGCTCCAGCGCGCCCTCGTGCAACTCACGGAGCTGGACCAGCTCAAGCGGGCCTTCCTGAACAACGTCTCCCACGAGATGAAGACCCCCCTCACCAATATCCGGTCCTACGCCGACCTCCTGCGGCGCTACCCACAACAGCGCGAGAAGAACGCCGAGGAGTACCTGGGCATCGTGCACGACGAGACGGTCCACCTTGAAGCCATGGTCAACGACCTCCTCTCCTACACCAAGATCAAGGAGCCCCCGCGGGGCGAGTTCTGCGACCTCGTGGCGGCCCTGGAGGACGTCCTCCACCTGGTGGAGCAGCAGGCCCAGCAGAAACACCTGGCGCTGACGGTCCAGAAGGAGAAGGAGAGCCTCTTCTACGAGATGAACCGGGAGGACGCGGTGGTCCTCTTCCGGCAGGTCATGGACAACGCCGTGAAGTTCTCCCCCGAGGGGGTGAAGATCAAGGTCTATCTTCTGCAAGACCCCAGGAAGGTCATCTTCGCCGTGCGCGACTACGGCCCGGGCTTCCCCAAGGAGCAGCGCGATCTCCTCATGGAACCCATCGAGGGGGACAAGCCGCAGGTCCCCAGCTACAAGGCCCCCGGCCTTGGGATGGGCCTCTTCCTCGTGAAGGAGGTCCTGGGAAAATACGGCGGCATCATCGCCATCGAGGACATGGAGCCCGGCAGCAACGTCCTCGTGGAGCTTCCCAGAGCGCCGCAGAGCCCCTGATCACCCGGGCCCCCGCGCGGAGCTCGTCTGCCTCCCATCCCCCCAATCCATTATGGACAAGGCGTCCGGCGTGCATTAAATTAACCGGCACGTGTGTTTCTTCACTTCCGGGAAGACCCACACGGAACGGTTTGAGCAGGGAGGCTGTCATGAGCAAGCGGGTGGTTGCACTATTTGCCCTTCTCCTGGCCGCGGCGACGGTGGCCTGGGGCCAGGCGGCTCAGAGCGAACCGAAGACGACGCCGGCCATGAAAGAGACCGGCGAGCCCGAGGGCGACGTCTTCCACTACCCGCCGATTCCCGTGGACCAGCGGGTCTATCAGCTCAACGATCCGGGGCTCTCACAGCTGGCGCGCCACATCGAGAACGGGACGGCGAACATGATCGAGCGCCGGGCCTGGTGGTGGTACGAGCAGCGTCTGAGGCCGTTCGACAAGTTCCCGCCCCCGAACTGGCGGATCAAGGCGCAGGCGGCGATCAAGGCCATGGAGGCGGACCAGAGGGTCCGGGCCGAGGCGGCGGGAGCGCCGGAGGCGGCGATCTTCTCCTGGACCCAGATCGGCACGGGGGCCTACGCCGACGGCAGCGACGCCTGTTCCGGCCGCGCCACGGCGATCTGGGTGGACCCGGCCACGAAGAACCACGTCCTCTTGGGCACGGCGGACGGCGGTGTTTGGCAAACGACCGACCAGGGCAGCACGTGGACGCCGATCTTCGACAATCTGGCCACGACCTCCATCGGCGCCATCGGCGTGGACCCGAACAACACGCAGGTCATCTATGTCGGCACGGGGGAAGGCAACAACAACGGCGATTGGATCGGTGGGATGGGGATGTGGAAATCCACGAACGGCGGTACCTCCTGGACGCAGCTCACCCTCCCGGCTTGGAGCTACGGCGGCATCTACCACAGCATCCGGAAGATCCTCGTGG
The DNA here is from genome assembly GCA_021814085.1 of Acidobacteriota bacterium. Taxonomy (GTDB): domain Bacteria; phylum Acidobacteriota; class UBA4820; order UBA4820; family DSQY01; genus JAKAJA01. The sequence continues at coordinate 4,664 of JAKAJA010000051.1, forward strand.
ACCCGAACAACTCGCTCAACGTTTACGCCGCGGTGGACGGCGGGCTTTTCTACTCCACGAACGCCGGTGCAGCCGGGTCCTGGTTCCTGACGACTTGCGGTGCCGCGAGCGGCACCTACATCGGCTCGGACCTGGTTCTGGATTCGTACACGAGCCCCACCACCGTCTTCGTCGCCCTCGGGTACGCCTGGGGATCCGCCTCAAACGGTATCTACCGAGGTACCCTCTCCTCTGGGACGTGGACCTGGAAGACGATCGGGTCCGCGAGTTACGGCAACGGGTTCACCTCCTCGTCGTACATTGGCGTCATCAGCCTCGTCGTCGGGCGAGGGAGCGCGGCCAACGCCCAGCAGCTGTACGCCCTGATCGAAAATAACAACACCTACCAGAGCCTCGGGATTTGGTACTGCGCCAACACCCTGGCGACCACGCCCACGTGGACGGCCGAGAGCACGACGAACTACTGCGCGTCCCAGGCGTGGTACGACATGGCCGGCGCGGTGGACCCCTCGAACCCGGCGCACATCCTGGTGGGCGGCCTGGATGACTACATGTCCGCCTCCAATGCCAGCTCGCTGACGAAAGTGTCGAACTGGGCCGGTTCAGGGACGGGCTTCTCGCATGCCGACCACCACTATTTCTACATGCCCGATTCCACGACGGTCTACGATGCGAACGACGGCGGATTTTTCATCGGAACCCTCAACTGGAGCGGCCCCTCCGCCTCCTGGGTCAACAAGAACACGGGCCTCTACACCCTCCAGTACTACGGCCTGGCGCAGCACCCGACGGACGCGACGAAGATCATGGGCGGACTGCAGGACAACGGCCAAGCGTACTACAACGGCACGTCGTGGACCGAGGTCTACGGCGGCGACGGCGGCAAATCGGCGTGGGACCAGTCGAGCAGCGGATACGCCTACGAGGAGTACGTCTACGGGGCCGTCCAGCGCAATTCCAACATGACGGGGACGCCCATGAGCTGGACGTGCATCCAGAACTTCGGCGGCGTCTCGGGGTGCGGCGGGAGCGACCCGGACAACGCGACGGCTTTCATCGCGCCCTTCGTCCTCGACCCCAACAACCAGAACACCATGTACATCGCGAGCAAGTACATCTACACGAATACCGCCGTGAGGACGGGCAGCACCTGGACGAAGCAGTCCACGACGGACCTGACCGGCGCCGTGAGTGGCAACTACGTCACGACGATCCACAGCGCCAAGAACAACGGTACTTCGGGAACGCTCTACATCGGCACGTCGAACGGGAAAGCTTGGTACTCCGGCACCAGCGGGACGACCTTGACCGAGATCGACTCCGGGCTGGCCAGCGGCGTCACGATCACGTCCTTCACGACGGACCCGGCCAACGGCCTCCACGTCCTCGTGACGCTTTCGGGCTACGGGACGTCGCACATCTACCGCTCCCTTACCGGCTCGACGGCCGGCACGTGGACGGACATCACCGGCGGCGCGCTTCCCGCCGTGCCCTTCAACTGCATCGTCCTCGACCCCGCCGACTCGACCCACGCCTACGCCGGCTCGGACTACGGCGTGTACGAGAACACATCAGTCTGGACGGGGAACACGTGGAGCGCGATCCAGGGCAGCCTGCCCTCGGTCTCCGTCCAGGAGCTCGGCTTCAACGTGAGCACCGGGCGCCTTCGCGCCGCCACGCACGGCCGGGGCATCTGGGAGCTCCTGAGGTCGACGACGAGCCCGCAGGAGATCAGCTCCTCCAAGAACATGAAGGCGACCAAGGGGAGCGGCACGGCGGTCAACGTGACCTTCACCGCGAGCTGCGGCGACGTCGACACGACCGTCTATACGGGCAGCCTCTCGACGCTCCAGAGCGGCGGCATCTCATGGTCCAACCGATACTGCAACCTGGGGGCGACGGGAAGCCTGGCCTTCGACCCGGGGAGCACGAGCATCTACTTCGTCGTCGTGGGCAACAACGGGCTGACGGCCGAGGGCTCCTACGGCCAGGCCACGTCGGGAGAGCGCCCCGCCGCGGGCGCCGGCTCGCCCTGCGCCTACACCCAGAACCTGACGGGGACGTGTCCGTAGCCCAGCGTTCGCGAGTCGATGGCAAAAAAAGGGAGGGCGCGATGCCCTCCCTTTCTCATTCTGGATTGTCTTGAAGCGCCTTACTTCACGGCCACGAGCTCGACTTCGAAGATGAGGGTCGCGTTGGGGGGGATGACGCCGGGGAAGCCGCGTTCGCCGTAGGCCAGTTGCGGAGGGATGGTGAGCTTGCGCTTGCCGCCCACCTTCATGGTCGAAATCCCCTCGTCCCAGCCTTTGATGACCTGCCCGACGCCCAGCTTGAAATCGAGGGGCGTGCCGCGGTCCACGGAGCTGTCGAACTTGGTGCCATCCGTGAGGGTCCCCGTGTAGTGGACGGAGACGGTCTGGCCGGCCTGGGGCTGGGCACCGGTCCCCACCTTCTCATCCACGTACTTGAGGCCCGAGGGGGTGACCACCTCCTTGGCCGCGGCGGTCGCGGGAGTCGAAGTGGGTTTGGTGGTGTGAGCGGGAGCCGGTTTGGCGCTCTGGGCCAGGAGGGCAACGGCCCCCCCGAGTACGGCGGCGACTAGGACGGTCTTCAGCATGGCGTGTCCTTTCTCAAAAAGGCGAAGGTTGACGTTTGCGGGAACGGATTTGGCTTTCACCTGTGGCGTCACACGAAGCATCGCAAGCCTTCGCGTCTCGCGTCTTACGTCTTGCGCATCCTCCTCACTCCTCACTCCTCACTCCTCACTCCAGAACCCTCCATCGGCGCCCCGCATTCCCGTCCCTCGCCGCACCCGTTCACCTCCGCTTCCAAGGTGGAGTGCTCGATGGACCAGGTGTCGTGGAGGAACGCCTTGATCCGCCCGAAGATCTCCTCGCTGGCCGCGATGCTCATTTCGGGCAGGGAGACGTGGGCCGTGAGGACGCGCTGCCCCGGTCCCACCTCCCAGACGTGAACGTGGTGCAATCGGGCAGGCGCGAAGGTCTGGTCCGTGCGCCGGATCAGGTCGGCCAGATCCAACCCCCTTGGGACGGCCTCCACGAGCATGCCCACCGACTGCCACACGATGGATACGGCGCCGTACAGGACCGCGAACCCCACCACGAGCGAGGCCACGGGGTCCAGGTAAGGTCCCACCTTGGTGCCTGAGAAAAGGGCGGCGAGGACCACCGCGAGGGAGGCGAGGGAGTCCTGCAGAAGATGAAGGAAAGCGCTCTTCACGTTCAAATCGTCGTGCCCGTGGCTCCTGAGGAGGAGGACCGATGCAACGTTTGCCAGGAGGGCCCCGGTCGCCACCGTGAGCATGAGGCCAGCCTTTACGGGCTCGGGCTGGAGGATCCGGTGGAAGGCCTCCCTCGCGATGAAAGCGGTGACGGCGAAGAGGGCGAGGGCGTTGGCCAGGGCGGCCAGGACCTCCAGCCGCTTGAGTCCGTACGTGTGGGAGGCGGAAGGCGGGCGGCGGCCCACGACCCTGGCCACGAGGGCGAGGACGAGGGCCACAACGTCGCTCAGGTTGTGGAGGGCGTCCGCCAGCAGGGCCAGGCTGCCGGAGAGGATCCCGCCGGCCACCTCGCCGGCCGTGATGGCGAGGTTGAGGAGGGCGCTCCACAGGAGCCGGCGGTCGAGGTCTTTAGCGGCGTGCTCGTGGGACACGAAGTCTTCTCCGCGAGGGGCGTGCTTCCTCAGAGGTACTTCCTGCGGTCACCGCTGTCCACCTCGATCTCCACAAGATCCTTAGCCGGCACGGTGTGGAAGGAGAGGACGACCAGCGGTTCGTGGAAGGACTCGAAGGCGTGGGAGGTGTTCTCCGGGATGACGTAGATGCTCCGGTCCGGGTAGGCCGGGTCGAAAGGCTGGAGTACGGCGGTCCTCCGCCCGATGTGACTCAGCCCCGTGCCCGCCACCACGGCGGTGTGCTGCACGGAGTTGGGGTGCGTGTGGGCCGGGGGCCGGGTCTGGGGGCGGATGACGAAGGCCCACGCGCTGGCGATGCCCGCGGGAAGGCGGTTCGCGACGAGGTCCTCGGGGAGGGGCGCCCCGACGAAGGGGGCCTTGCCCTTCATGGCCTCGTCCTCGAGCCGCTGGATCAGGGCGCGGACCTGGCTGGTCTCCTTCCACCCGCCCACGAGCTGGGCCAGCTTTGAAATGCGGAATGAGGTCATGGATCTCCCGTGCGGGCAAGGGGCGCCGCAGGGGGGAGTGTATAGGAAATGGGGGACAGGGGACAGGGGATAGAGGGCAGGGGGCAGGAGGCAGGAGAACCCTTAACCTAACGGGTCCTCGCTCGCTCGTTGGCTCGTTGCCTCGTTGACTCGTTGACTCTGTCCCTTCCGGCTTCCCTCGTACATCTCGAACTCCAACAGCTTCACCGGCATGGGGCCGTTGAAGAGGGCCACCCGGCGCTTGGGGCGGAGGCCGATGGATTTGGCCAGGGCGGGTGTCCCCGTGAGGATGAAGGCCCGCCAGCCGGCACAACGGTTCTTGAGGGCATCCCCGAAGGCCAGATAGAGTCCGGGCAGATCCTCCCCCTCGCCCACGTGGTCGCCGTAGGGCGGATTCGTGGCGATGAGCCCCCCCGGACCCTTGGGCGGCGAGAACTCCCGTGCGTCCCGCCGCTTGAACCGGATCCGGTGGTCCATGC
>JAKAJA010000052.1 GCA_021814085.1 Acidobacteriota bacterium
CCACCAGATCTGACGCGAGATGCACCAGTCGTGAATCTCGTTCATCCAGTTCAGGTACACCTTCTGCCAGTGCTCGGGGATGATGCGGACCTCGCCCCGCTCCACGACCTCCCTCGCGGGCTTGGCGAGGGGCTCAATTTTCAAGAACCACTGGTTGGAGACCATGGGCTCCACCACCGTCTCGCACCGCTGGCAGCGGCCGATGGCGAGGGGGTGAGCATCCACTTTGACGAGCATGCCTTCGCTCTCGAGCCGTTTGACGATGGCCTTGCGCGCGGCGAACCGGTCCTGGCCTTCAAAGGGTCCCGCGTTAGCCGTCATTGATCCGTCCAGGCCGATGACCTGGATCTCGGGCAGATGGTGGCGCCTGCCCGCCTCGAAGTCGTTGGGGTCGTGGGCCGGGGTGATCTTCACCGCGCCCGTTCCGAATTCCCGGTCCACCATGGGGTCGGCGATGACCGGGATGGGCCTCTTTAGGATGGGCAGGATAACGTGCTTCCCGATGAGGTGGCGGTACCGCTCATCCTCGGGGTGCACGGCCACGGCCGAATCGCCCAGCATGGTCTCCGGGCGCGTGGTGGCCACGACGATCCCCTCCCCCTCTCCGCCCCCCTGGAGAGGGTAGCGGATGTGCCAGAGATGGCCCTGGGAGTCCGCATGCTCCACCTCAAGATCCGAGAGGGCCGTGCCGCACTTGGGGCACCAGTTGATCATGTAGTGGCCGCGATAGATGAGTCCCTCGTGATACAAATCCACGAAGGCCTTTCGCACGGCTTTGGAGAGGGACGGGTCGAGGGTGAAGCGGGTCCTGGACCAATCGCAGGACGCCCCGAGCCTCCGCAGCTGGAGGAGGATGGTGTCCCCTTTCTCCTGCCGCCATGACCACACCCGTTCGATGAACTCCTCGCGGCCGATGTCGTGCCTGTGTAGCCCCTCCTTTTCCAGCTCCTTGCTCACCACCATCTGCGTGGCGATGCCCGCATGGTCCGTCCCCGGCAGCCAGAGCGCGTCATAGCCCTGCATGCGGCGCCAGCGGATGAGGACATCCTGGAGGGTTACGAACATGGCGTGACCCGAGTGGAGGGCGCCGGTAACGTTGGGCGGAGGGATGACGATCACGTAGGGCGGCTTTCCCGAATCGGGATCGGCCTTGAAACAGCCCATCTCCTCCCAACGCGCGTACCAGTGCTCCTCACAGCTCTTGGGATCGTACTGCTTGGGGATATCCATAACTTACCTCAGCAGAGTAGGCCGAGCGGGGATGGCTCTAGGCCGGCGGGACCCCGATCACCTTCCTGACGACGAAAACAGGGGCGAACCCCTGTTCCGCCGAGCCGATTGTCCAGCCGGCAGAAATTCAGCCGGCTTCCGTTTCCAGTTCCTGGATGCGCCGTTTGATCAGGGCTTCGGCGAGCTCGGGGATGACCTCCCAGGCCACTTCCTTGATGATGGCCGGGGCCATCTCCCGGATGAGTTTCTCCACGAGCGGCCCCATGGCCTTCTCCACGGTTTCCGAGATGATGGAGGGCGCCATCTGCTCCGTGATGTTCCTGACATGCTGAGGCAGGGCCTCGGCCACGGCACCGGGCACGATCGCGGGAAGGGCCGTGCCCACGGCCTGGCCAACGAGACCAGGCAACGCCTCGGTCGCATGCTGCCTCGCCAGCCCGGGCAGGGCCTCGCTCACGTGGGCCTGGAGGGCCAGGGGCAGAGCCGAGGCAAGAAGGCCCGGCGCAACCTCCGTGAAGACGCGGCGCACCTCTCCTTCGACGGCGGCCTTGTCCATGACGGCGGCAGGCGCCAAGGCGGGCGCGGGCACCGCCTCCGCTTCGGTGCTCGCCACGGGCAGAGCCACCTCTTCCTTGAAAGCTCCGTGTGCCGGCGCTTCCGCCGCGGGCGGCTCGAAGGCCGGCATTGCCCTCTCCTCAAGGCCCTGTTCGGAGGGCGTGGGGAAAGAGCCTGCATCCGTCGGTAATGTCAGCATGGGCTCGGGCTGGGGTGACACGGCTTCCGCCACCGGTTCGGCTGCCGGAACCGTTAGAGCATGAGGGACCGCGAAGCCTGTTTCCACGCCGTCTTCAGGCTGGAAGGGGGCCTCTTCCGCTCCCGAGGTGGTCTCCGGGACGGCGGGCTGAACTTCGTAGGCGCCCGTTATGGGCTCCGGGGCTTCCACGGCGAAGGGCGATTCCTCGGCCGGTTCCATGCCGGTTTCGAAGGCCGCCTCCGCATCGAGCTTCTGCTGGGCCTCGGCCACCATGGACTGCTGGTCGGTCAGGTCGTGAACCAATTCTGGATCTGGACCGGCGTCCGCGACAGGGATTTCTGGCGTGGGCATCTCGGCCGTCGCTTCGAGTTCCTCCGGAACGTCCAGAACACCACCGGCGGGCTGCCTGATGGTCTGGCCTTCGCCCCAATCCTCGGCGCCGCTCACGCTTTCGAGCAAGGGCGCGGCTGCCGTGACAGCGGGCATATCCGACCCGCTCAACGCCCATTCGTCGTGTTCCGGAGGGGCGATGATCACGTCCTGATGATGCAGCGGGGCCGACGGTGCGGGGCCGGCTTCCTCTGGAGCCACGATGTCGCTGAAGGCCGATTCGGGAATCTCCTCGGCGGGAGTAGGCCCGAGGTCCACGACGTCCGGGACGGGAGGGATCATGGCCTCCACGACCGGTCCCGCTTCGGGGAAGGCCCCGTGCATGTTCAAATCGCTCGTCTCCAGCCGCATCGTCTGGAACCCCTCCCCTTCGTCGGCGGAAGCCGGGAGGGGCGCCGCGGACGCGAAGGGCTCACCCTCCTGGGCCAGCACGTCACCCTCGCTCTGGAATGGCGCGTCGCCGGGCTGGCTCGCGGGGAGCTCGTACTCGGCCTCCGGCCGCCGTGTGCTCTCTTCCGCTGAGGTACCGATGGTAAATTCGGTCCGGCTGTGGAACACCTGAACCGGACCCGAGGCCACGGAGGAATCGAAGGCCGTCCTCCTCTTCAGGAGCTCTTCAACCTTGTCCACGAGCATCTTTGAATCGAAGGGCTTGGTGATGTAAGTATCCGCTCCCGACTGGCGGGCCTTCTCCTCGTCGAAGGGCTCGAAGGTGCCCGTGAGGAGGATGACGGGGATGGCCGAAAAGGTGGGGTTTCTCTTCACGAAAGCGGCCACGTCGTAGCCGTTCATCTCGGGCATGATGACGTCGCAGAGGAGGATGTCCGGCCGGTCTTCCTGAATCTTCTGTACGGCGGCCTTGCCGTTGGAGACGCACTGCACCTGATAATTGTCGTCGGAGAAGGTCAGCTCAACCACCTTCTGGATGGTGACACTGTCATCGGCTAGCAGGATTTTTCGCGTCATCACGACCCCCTTCTCCGTCATTGGTTGATTCTAGTGCAGTCCAAGGGCCAAGTAAAGCTTTTCCACATTGACGCAAGCCACCTTCTTCTCCCCCAACGGGAGTTCTCCCTCCCAGGGACCGTCCCCCAGGTCGGCGGCGTCCGATATGGGGCCGCGGGCAGCCAGCCACGGTGACCTGCCGGGCATCGCGAGGCCGCGGCCACGAAGGCTCAACACCGCGCATACGTCCGGGACTTCGGGGCCCCCTCTCCAGAAATCCGTCCGCGCGACGGGCAGTACCCCTCCCTCCCAGGGAAGGAGCCCTGCAATCCACGGGGCGGCTCCAGGAAGCGGCCTGGGGGCGCTCCAGGGGAAGATACCCATGACCGAATGGGCGGGAAACCCGATGAGGAGACGCCCGCAGGAGATGACGAGGAAGCCGGGGTCAAGCACGGTCCCTCCCCATGGCCGACTCTTCGGCGACGTAAGCCCATCGCGAGCCGCCGATGAGAACGCCGCGGCTCCATGGAGGATCTTGTGCGAAGACGTCCACGGGGAGTGAGATGTAGTTCAGCACCTCCCCCGGGTCCTGGAGCATCGCATCGCCCACCAGCCAGCAGGCGCCCGACTCGAGCGCCACGATGACACCCGGAAGCGATGGGTCCAATCCGCACCCCAAAAAGGCCCCCATATCCACGGCCTCGTGAATTCTGCTGGGAAATTCCGGATCGTCGCGATGGACGAGCCGGTGCACGGCCGATTGGGATAAGGCCAGTTCGGTGGCGGTCCCAACCTTGAGAATGAGCCAGCCGGCGGACATCTCGTGGGCCTCCCTTGGGCTAAGAATAGGCATTTGGCGCAGGGCTGTCAAGAATGAAAAGCCCTTGGCTAGTTAGCTATTCATCGGGTTTTGCCGAGCTTCAGGAAGGGGCCCAACCTACCCTTGGGGCATATACCCCACGGACTTTCCGCGGCCCCTCCCCTCCCTCAAGTTTCCGTCGGACCGTCCTATAATGCGCTTTCTACTGGAGCGCGTCGCGACAAGCCACCGGCGCGATTTAGGGGAACCAGTTCGCGAGAAGCATGGCTGGACACAGGACCGGCGTCCCGGGGGGCCGCCCGGCGGAAGTGGTGCGGCGGCGAGAGCCGCTGGAGTCCTTGCCGGCGGCTATCTCGGGAGCCTTTGAAAGCGGAGAACTTTTATGGCCAGGCGACAAGTCACCATCGACGGCAACGAGGCCGCCGCGTACGTTGCGCACAAGACCAACGAGGTATGTGCCATCTACCCGATCACCCCTTCCTCCAACATGGGCGAATGGGCGGACCAGTGGTCCTCCGAAGGGAAGACCAACATCTGGGGAACGATTCCCTCCGTGGTGGAGCTGCAGAGCGAGGGCGGCGCCTCCGGCGCGGTCCACGGCGCCCTCCAGACAGGGGCCCTCACGAGCACCTTCACGGCCTCCCAGGGACTGCTCCTCATGATCCCAAATATGTTCAAGATCGCCGGGGAGCTCACTTCCACGGTATTTCACGTCTCCGCCCGGGCCGTGGCCGCCCATGCCCTCTCCATCTTCGGGGACCACAGCGACGTCATGGCCGTCCGCGCCACGGGATGGAGCCTCCTGTGCTCATCGTCCGTCCAGGAAATCATGGACATGGCGCTCATAGCCCAGGCCGCCACCCTCGAGGGGCGGATCCCCGTCCTCCACTTCTTCGACGGGTTCCGGTCCTCCCACGAGGTCCAGAAAATAGAGCAGCTCACCGATGACGACATGAAGGCCATGATCAACGACGACCTCGTGCGCGCTCACCGTGCCCGGGCCCTCTCGCCGGACCACCCCGTCCTTCGCGGTTCCGCCCAGAACCCCGACGTCTTCTTCCAGGCACGCGAGCGGTGCAACCCCTTCTACACGGCCTTCCCGGCCATCGTCCAGAAGACCATGGACAAGTTCGCCCAGGTCGTGGGGCGGCAGTACCACCTCTTCGACTACGTGGGCGCCCCCGACGCCGAGCGCGTCCTCATCATGATGGGCTCTGGCGCCGAAGCGGCTCAGGAAGCAGTCGAGTACCTCGTGGCGCGCGGCGAGAAGGTGGGCCTCGTGAAGGTCCGGCTCTTCAGGCCCTTCTCCATGGACGCCTTCCTCGGCGCCATCCCCAAGACCGTGACCTCCATCGCCGTCCTCGACCGCCACAAGGAGCCGGGGGCCGTGGGCGAGCCCATGTACCAGGACGTCCTGACGGCTTTTGGCGAGCGCCTGGCGGAGGGCACCCTGCCCTTCCCCTTCCCAAAGGTGTTGGGCGGCCGCTACGGCCTGTCATCCAAGGAGTTCACCCCTGCCATGGTGAAGGCCGTCTTCGACAACCTTTCGGCGGCCAAGCCAAAGAACCACTTCACCGTGGGCATCGAGGATGACGTGACCCACCTGAGCCTCGCTTACGACCCTCTCTTCATCACCGAAGGCGAGGGGGTCATCCGGTGCCATTTCTACGGCCTCGGATCGGACGGCACCGTGGGCGCCAACAAGAACACCATCAAGATCATCGGCGAAGATACTCCGAACTTCGCCCAGGGCTACTTCGTGTACGACTCCAAAAAGGCGGGGTCCATCACCGTGTCCCATCTCCGCTTCGGGCCCAAGCCCATCCACTCCACTTACCTCGTCTCCTCCGCCAACTTCGTGGCCTGCCACGCCTTCGTGTTCCTCGAAAAATTTGACATGCTGAAGGCTGCGGCGCCCGGTTCCGTGTTCCTCCTCAACAGCCCCTTCGGCCCCGAGGAGGTCTGGGACAAGATGCCCAGGAGCGTGCAGCAGCAGATCATCGACAAGGGCCTCAAGTTCTACGTCATCGACGGCTACAAGGTGGCCAAGGACTCGGGCATGGGCGGCCGCGTGAACACGATCATGCAAACGTGCTTCTTCGCCATCTCGGGCGTCCTGCCCAAGGACGAGGCCATCGCCGCCATCAAAGGCTCCATCAAGAAGACCTACGGCAGCAAGGGCGAAGAGATCGTCCGCAAGAACTACGAGGCGGTGGACCAGACCCTCGCGAACCTCTTCGAGGTCAAGGTCCCGGCCAAGGCCACGAGCACCTTCGAGAAGCCCGCGGTGGTCTCTGCCAAGGCCCCCGACTACGTGCGGAACGTCCTCGCCAAGATCATCGCCAACGAGGGCGACGACCTCCCCGTCTCCTCCATGCCCATGGACGGCACCTTCCCCACGGCCACGGCCCAGTGGGAGAAGCGCAACATCGCCCTGGAGATCCCCGTCTGGGACGAGAAGATCTGCATCCAGTGCGGCAAGTGCGCCCTCGTCTGCCCCCACGCCGCGATCCGAATCAAGGTCTATGACGCCACGCTCCTCGGCAAGGCCCCCGCGACCTTCAAATCCAGCGATTACAAGGGCGTGGAGTTCAAGGGCATGAAGTACACGGTACAGGTCGCCCCCGAGGACTGCACGGGATGCGCCGAGTGCGCCTTCATCTGTCCCGCCAAGGACAAGGCCAACATCAAGCACAAGTCCCTGGACATGGCGGATCAGATTCCGCTCCGCGAGCCCGAGCGCGAGAACTACGACTTCTTCCTCGCCCTGCCCGAGGTTGACCGCACGGCCGTGAAGGTCGATACGGTCAAGGGGTCCCAGTTCCTGCAGCCCCTCTTCGAGTACTCGGGCGCCTGCGCGGGATGCGGCGAAACGCCCTACATCAAGCTCCTCACCCAGCTCTTCGGCGACCGGGCCGTCATCGCCAACGCCACGGGCTGCTCCTCCATCTACGGCGGCAACCTCCCCACGACCCCCTACGCCGTCGACCCGTCGGGACGAGGCCCCGCCTGGTCCAACTCCCTCTTTGAGGACAACGCCGAGTTCGGCTACGGGTTCCGCCTCACCTTCGACAAGCAGCGCGACTACGGTCACGAACTGCTGAAGAAGATGGCGGAGCGCATCGGGAGCGAACTCGTTGAAGGGCTCCTTTCCGAGCCGCAGATGGACGAACTGGGCATCTCCCGACAGCGCGCCCGGGTCTTCGCCCTCAAGCAGAAGCTCTCCGCCGAGAAGGACGAGGACGCCAAGAACCTCCTGTCCGTGGCCGACGCCCTGGTGAAGAAGAGCGTCTGGATCGTGGGCGGCGACGGGTGGGCCTACGACATCGGATTCGGCGGCCTAGATCACGTCCTGGCCTCCGGGCGGAACGTGAACGTCCTGGTCCTGGACACGGAGGTATACTCCAACACGGGGGGCCAGTGCTCCAAGGCCACCCCCACGGGCGCCGTGGCCAAGTTCGCAGCGGGCGGAAAATCGTTGCCCAAGAAGGACCTCGGCCTCCTCGCCGCGACCTATGGAAACATTTACGTGGCGCGCGTCGCCATGGGCGCCAACGACAACCAGACGGTGAAGGCGTTCCTCGAGGCAGAGGCCTACGACGGGCCCTCCCTCATCATCGCCTACAGCCACTGCATCGCCCACGGGTTCAACATGACGGAGGGCATGCAGCACCAGAAGGAGGCGGTGGAATGCGGCGCCTGGCCGCTCTTCCGCTTTAACCCCGATATGGCCCTCGCGGGGAAGAACCCCCTGAAGCTGGACTCGAAGGCACCCAAGCTCGCCTTCGCCGATTACGCCATGAAGGAAACCCGGTTCAAGATGCTGACCAAGAGCCATCCCGCGGAATCCAAACATCTCATGGAAGCGGCCCAGAAAGCGAACCTCCAGCGCTGGCGGGTTTACGAGCAGCTGGCGGCCACCAACTACGGGGACGGCCAGGACGGGCAGGACAAATAAGAACCGGGGCAAGGACTCCTGACTTAGGGGAAGACAATGGACCTCTCGACCAAGTACCTAGGACTCGACCTTAAAAACCCGCTCGTGGCGGGCGCCGGTCCCCTGTCGCGCGACCTGGATACGTTGCGCCACATGGAGGACGCGGGAATCTCAGCCGCCGTTCTCGACTCACTCTTCGAGGAACAGATACGGCATGATGAAGGCGAACTGGATCACTTTTTGACGCAAGGGACCGAAAGCTTCGCCGAGGCCCTCTCCTACTTCCCCGAGCCCTCCGATTACAAGAGAGGGCCCGAGGAGTACCTCGAATACATCGCAAAGGCGAAGAAGAAGGTCTCCATCCCCATCATCGCAAGCCTCAACGGGGTGTCGGCCGGGGGGTGGATGGGTTACGCCAAGAAGATGCAGGAAGCTGGCGCCGATGCCATCGAACTGAACATCTACTACCTTCCCACCAATCCCACCCTCTCGGGAGCCCACGTGGAAAAGATGTACGTGGATGCCGTGACCGCGGTCAAGACGGCGGTCACCATCCCCGTGGCCATCAAGGTGGGCCCCTTCTTCAGCAACATGGCCTACACCGCCCACCAGCTCTCCGAAGCCGGGGCCGACGGCCTCGTTCTCTTCAACCGCTTCTACCAACCCGACATCGACCTGGATACCCTGGAGGTCGTGCCCAACCTCGTGCTCTCCTCGCCCGCCGAGATGAGGCTGCCCCTGCGCTGGATCGCCCTCCTCTACGGGCGGGTCGGCTGCGACCTGGCGGGTTCCAGCGGCATCCACCGCTCCGAAGACGTCATCAAGACCATCATGGCTGGAGCCAGCTGCGTCCAGCTCTGTTCAGCCCTCATCGTCCACGGCGTCCGCCGGGCCACGGAGATCCTCAAGGGGGTCGAGGGCTGGATGACCGAGCACGAGTACGAGTCGGTCGCCCAGATGCGCGGCAGTTTGAGCCAGAACAACTGTCCCGAGCCCGCCGCATTCGAGCGCGCCAACTACATGAAGGTGTTGCAGAGCTACAAGTGACCGGATGGGCCGAACGAGAGAGCGGGTCACCCCAGAGGGCGGACGCATGGCAAGAAGGCGCCCTCTCGTTCTCCCCTTCCCCTTTCCCTGACTCCACCCAGAGGGGATCCCCATGACGATGGACTCACAGCCCGTGTTGGCACTCAATGAGACCGAACAGAAACAGCTGTTGGAGCGCTTCCTGCGGTATG
>JAKAJA010000053.1 GCA_021814085.1 Acidobacteriota bacterium
GATGGAGAAGCTCTCCACGCGGCCGCCGGCGGCCCGCATGGCGGCGGCGACGGCGCTCGAGTCAACCCCTCCGCTGAGGAACACGCCGAGGGGGACATCCGACATGAGCTGGCCCTTCACGCTGCGCAGGATTTCACCGCGGAGGAGTTCGGCGGCCTCCCTGCGGTCCGTGGGGACCAGGAGGGGATGGGGCATGTCCCAGTATCGGTGGTTCTCCGCGCCGCGGTTGGTGACAACGAGGAGCTCCCCGGGAAGCACTTTGAAGACGCCCTTGAGGATGCTCAGGGGGGCCGGCACGTATTCGCACATCAAGAAGGCGCGCAGGGCTCCGGTGTCCATGTCCGAGGGGCAGTCTGGATGGGCACGGAGCGCTTTCAGCTCGGATCCGAAGATGACGCCGTGGGGTCGGGGCGCATAATAAAGAGGTTTCACCCCCAGCTGGTCCCTGGCCAGCAGGAGACGCCTGCGCCTCCGGTCGTAGAGGGCGAAGGCGAAGATGCCGTTCAACCGGGCAGGGAAGGCGTCCCCCTCCTCTTCGTAGAGGTGCACGAGCACCTCCGTGTCGGACCGTGTGGAGAAGCGATGCCCCTTGGCCTCGAGTTCGCCGCGGAGCGCGAGGTGGTTGTATATCTCCCCGTTGAAGACGACCACCACGGATCCGTCCTCGTTGGAGAGGGGTTGGGCGCCAGTACAGAGGTCCACGATGGAGAGGCGCCGGTGGCCCAGCCCCACCCCCTCCTCCACGAAGTACCCCATGCCGTCCGGGCCTCTGTGCGTCAGGGTGGCGGTCATGGCGGCGAGGGTCGTCGCGTCGGCCGGCTTGTCTAGACGGAAACCGGCGATGCCGCACATGACGACTCCAACACCTCGCGCACCACGTAGGGAGTGGTGTGGGATGAGGTGAAGTAGATCCGGATGAGGAGTTCGCCAAGGAGCCCCATCATGACGAGCTGCATGCCCGCCAGGGCGAAGAAGATGGCCACCAGGAGGATCGGGTTCTTGTGTACCCAGACCCCCTGAAAGATCTTCTCCCATAGGGTGAAGAGGGCCAGGAGGAAGGACAGCACGAAGAGAATGGCCCCGGTGCCGCCGAAGGCGTAGATGGGCTTGGTGAGGAAGGACCCCATGAACTTGATGGTCATGAGATCCATCACCACCTTGAAGGTTCGCATGAGGCCGTACTTGCTCTTGCCCGAGACGCGCGGGCGGTGATTGACCACGACCTCCGTGACCTGGGCCCCCTGCCAGCTCGCCAGAATAGGGATGAACCTGTGCATTTCGCCCACCAGCAGGATGGGTTTGAGGACTTCGCGGCGGTAGGCCTTCAGCGTACATCCGTAGTCGTGGAGCTTCACTCCGGAGATGAGGGAGATGAGACCGTTGGCGATCTTGGACGGCAGGATGCGCGTGAGGAAGGGGTCCTTCCGGTTCTTCCTCCAGCCGCTCACCACGTCGCAGCCTCCGGACAGTTTCTCCAGCAGGAGCGGTATGTCTCCGGGATCGTTCTGGAGGTCGCCGTCGAGGGGGATGAGAATATCTCCGCGAGCGAACTCGATGGCCGCCGCCAGGGCCGACGTCTGTCCCGAGTTCCGCCTGAAGAAAACCACGCGGAGGTTAGGCCGCTCCCCCACGGCCTTCTTGAGGAGTTCCGCCGTCCGGTCCGTGGATCCGTCGTCCACCATGACGACCTCGTAGGGGCGCCCGATGCGCGACATGACCTCTCCGATCCGGTCCAGAAGGGGCACGACGTTCCCTTCCTCGTTGTAGAGGGGAACCATGACGCTGATCTCGGGCGTGGGACGGGGATCACTCATGGGGAAGGGCTCCGGTGGGAATGTCGAATGTCGGATGTGATGTGTCGAATGGAGAATGGCGAATGTTGAATCGATAACTCCGCGTTCCGCCTTCCGCCTTCCGACTTTCGAATTCCGCCTTCCGGCTTCCGGCTTTCATCCTACCGCTCCCTCGCGCCGAGGCCGTATTTCTTCACGAAATACCGCATGGACCGGAAGCTGATCCCGAGCCTGCGCGCGGCCCGCACCATGACGCCGCCCTCCAGCTCGAGGGCCTTCTGGACGTAGCCCGCCCGGATCCGCTCTACGAAATCGTCGAGGTCGAAGTCCGCGTCGGGAATCTCGATGCCGGCCGTCTCCCGTACTCCCTGGAATCCGCGCACCTCGTCCGGAAGGTCCCGGCTCTCGATGCGCTCGCCCTGGGCGAGGGCCATGGCGCGTTCGATGACGTTCTCAAGCTCTCGGACGTTGCCGGGCCAGGGGTAGCGCTCGAGGGCACGCATGGCCTCCTGCGTGAGGGCGGGAGGTTCCTTGCCCCAGAGGCGCGCGTACTTCTCCGTGAAGAACCGCACGAGGAGGGGGATGTCATCCCGCCGTTCCCTCAAGGGGGGCATCTGGATGGAGATGACGTTGATCCGGTAGTAAAGATCCTCCCGGAACTTCTTCTCCTGGATCATCTTCTGCAGGTCCTGGTTCGTCGCGGCGAGCACGCGAGTCTCCACCGAGTGTTCCTCGTTCCCTCCCACGGGCCGGAGCCGCTTCTCCTGGAGGACACGCAGAAGCTTGACCTGCATGGCGGGGGAGGTCTCACCGATCTCATCCAGGAAGAGGGTGCCGCCCGTGGCCGTGTCGAAGAGACCCTTCTTGGTCGCGATGGCGCCCGTGAACGCCCCTTTGACGTGGCCGAAGAGCTCGCTCTCCAACAGGGGCTCGGGCATGCCCCCGCAGTTGATAGCCACGAAGGGCTTGCCGCTCCGCGTCGAGCGCTGATGGATCGCCCTGGCGACGAGCTCCTTGCCCGTGCCGCTCTCGCCCTGGATGAGGACGCTGGAGGTGGCCGAGGAGATGCGCTCGATGAGGGCGTAGATCCGCCTCATCTCCGGGGTGCGCCCCACCATCTCTCCGAATCGTTCCTGCTGGCTCAGCTCGACTTTGAGGAGGACGTTCTCTTCACGCAGCGCCTTCTTCTCCAGGGCGTGTCGGACGATGTTGACGAGCTCGTCCACCTGGAAGGGCTTGGTGACGTAGTCGAAGGCGCCCAGCCGGATGGCCTCGATGGCCGAGTCCGCGCTGGCGTAGGCGGTCATGAGGATGACCTCGGCCTGGGAATCGTCCGCCTTCATCCGGCGGAGCAGGTCGATGCCCGAGAGCCCGGGCATGCGGATGTCCGAGACGACGAGATCGAAGGGGCGGACGTTGAGGGCCTCCAGAGCCGCTTCGCCGCTCTCGGCGGTCTGGACCTCGTAGCCTTCCTGGGCGAAGAGCATCTGGAGCATGCGCCGCATGGAGGCTTCGTCGTCGATGACCAGGATCTGTTCATTCATGGGTGTTGTCCCACGGGGAGTGAGAGCCTGCAGAGGGTGCCCTTGCCGAGCGCCGACTCGATGCGTATGGAACCGCCGTGCCGCTCGGCGATGCGGTAAACGATGGGGAGGCCAAGGCCCGAGCCCTTGGCAAACCCGCGCCGGAAAGGCTGGAAGAACTCCGCGATCTCCGACTGGCGCATGCCGATGCCGTCATCTCCCACTTCCAGTATAGCCTCATCGCCTCCGGCGCATAAGGAGATCGTGATCCGTCCCCCTTCCCGGATGGCCTTCCGGGCGTTCTGGAGGAGGTTCCACAAGGCCTGCCTGATCTGGTCCGGGTCGACCCACGCTTCGAGGGGCTGGGGGGGGAGGGAGAGATCGACTTGAAGGTGGCCGGCGATGGCGGGATCCTTCCTGAAGAGGGTGACAACCTCCTCCGTGAGGGAGCCCAGATCCAGGTGCCTCTTCTTCAAGGGGGCCGGCTTCACGAACCGGAGGAAGTTGTCCAGGGTGTGGCTCAGGCGCCTGCTCTCCTCCTGGATGATCCCCAATAGGGTGAACTCGCCGCTGTCCGCCGGGGACTGGCGCTGGAGCATCTGGGCCGCCCCGGATATGCTCCCCAGGGGGTTCTTGATCTCGTGCGCGATGTCGGCGGCCATGGCTCCCGTGGCGGCGAGGCGGTCCTTGAGGGCCACCTCCTCCTTGAGCTTCACGACCTCCGTCTGGTCGCGGATGAAGACGAGCTGGCCGAGGGAGGACTCCCTGGTCCTGAGGGGCGCCACGGCAACGCTGAGGTAACGGCGGTTCTCGCCAAGGACGAGTTCGTATTCTCGCTCCCGCTCCAGGTCTTCCTTGGCGAAGCTGATCTCCGGGCAGCCGAGTTCGGTCAGCCTGCCGTTGAAGCTCCAACCCGAAGGGATGCTCTCCCCTAGGAGGCGCATGGCGGCTGGGTTGGCGAAGGTCACCCGCCCCGTGAGGTCCGTAGTGATGACCCCCCATCCGAGGGAGGAGAGGATCTGCTCGTTCAGGCTGCGAAGCGAGGTGAAATCTTTCTCGATGATGCCCAGGGCCTTGCGCGTGGTCTCGATGCGCTCGGACATGACGCTCATGAGGGCCGCCACGAGGAAGAACCCCACGTAATGGGCAAGGAGGGCGTAGAGGGTGGCGCTCGCCGTGGGCGGTTCGTAAGGGAATCCCCCACCGAAGCGGTCTGGACCGAGCTTCCCGTAAAGGAGAATCAGACAGAAGAGCCCGTAGGCCAACGAGTCCAAGAGGGCCACGGTGAAGGCCCCGCGCCGCTTCAGCAGGTACCCGCCGACGACGATGAGCACATGGTACAAGAAGGTGTAGATGCTGTTCACGCCCCCCGTGAAGAACGCGAGGAGGGTCACCGACAGGATGTCGCCCGTGATCTGGACATAGATGAAGAGGGGCCGGTCCCGCCACTGCTTGAGCGTCAGGTAGAGGGTGCCGTAGAGGACGTTGAGGCCAAGGACGAGCGCCGTAAAATAGAAGAAGGGCCAGAGGTTGAATTCTGCGCCGGCGAAGGCCTGGATGCCCAGGGCGCTGAGGAAGAAGGTGAAGGCCATCACGGTCCGGAAGACCATGAGCCGGACCGCCTGCTTCGCTAGGGGCTCCATGGCGGCAGGAAGCAGGTTGGGAGTCTGGTTGCAAGGGTACTGGATTGAGAGCGAGCCAGGGAGTCCGAGGAAAGGACAAGAGGGGCGCGGCGTGGTGAATCCTCGCCGCGCCCCTTCGTTGACTCGTTGATTCGTTGGCCCGTTGACTCCATCCTTACTGGATCTGCTGGATCAGCGTGAAGAGCGGCAGGTACATGGCGACGACGATACCGCCCACGGTGACGCCGAGAAATACGATGATGAGCGGTTCGAGCAGGGACATGAGGTTGGCCACGGCCTCGTCCACCTCGTCCTCGTAGAAGTCCGCGATCTTGGATAGCATGGCGTCCAGGGCGCCCGTGGACTCGCCCACGCTGATCATCTGGGTCACCATGCCGGGGAAGACGCCCGAGGCCGCCAGGGGCTCCGTGAGGGTCTTGCCCTCCTCCACCGATTTCCGCGTCTTGAGGATGGCCTCCTCGATGATGGCGTTGCCGGAGGTCCGCGCCGTGATGTCGAGGCCTTCCAGGATGGGCACGCCCGATGAGACGAGGGTCGCCAGGGTCCGGCAGAACCGGGCCACGGCGATCTTTCTCAGCACGGGCCCGAAGACCGGTGAGTTGATGAGGAGCTTGTCTATGAGGTACCTGCCATTTTCGGTGCGGTAGTAGAGCCGGATGGCCGTGCCGATGGCGAAGATCACAATGAAGCACAGCCAGGCCCACCGCCCCAGGAAGTTGCTGATGCCGATGACGATGAGGGTCGGGAGGGGGAGCTTGGCGCCCACCCCCGCGAAGAGGCTGGCGAAGGTGGGGACCACCTTCCACATGATGACGATGACCACCAGGACCGCCACGGTCACGACGACGACGGGGTAAACCATGGCGCTCTTGACGGCGGCCTTCAGCTTGACGTTCTTCTCGATGTAGATGGCCAGGCGCTGGAGAATGGTATCCAGGATACCGCCCGCCTCGCCCGCGGCCACGAGGTTGCAGTAGAGGTTGTCGAAGACCCGGGGGTGTTTCTTGAAGGCCTCGTTCA
Organism: Acidobacteriota bacterium; assembly: GCA_021814085.1. GTDB lineage: Bacteria > Acidobacteriota > UBA4820 > UBA4820 > DSQY01 > JAKAJA01. The sequence goes on from JAKAJA010000053.1 coordinate 5,980, forward strand.
GGGAGGAGCCTGCTTCCACGTCCTCGCGGACCTCGAAGAGCACCCGCTGGAAGGTCTTGTTGAGCTGCTGCGTCCCGAGGATTTCTAGGCACTGGACCACCGGCAGGCCCGCGTCGATCATGACGGAGAACTGCCGCGTGAAGATGGCCAAGTCCTTGGTGCCCACCCCGCCGCCAATCTTTGGAAGGGCCAGCTCCTTGCCCTTCTCCTTGATCTTGACCGCCACGATCTGCTGCCGGCGGAGGGCGGCGACGACGGCGTCCTTGTTGTCCGCCGCCATCTGTCCGTCGACCATCTCACCGGTGCGCTTGCGGCCCTTCCATTCGAACTGGGGCATCTCCCACCCTCCTCAAACGACGGTCACGGCTTGCGGGTCACGACGGGCCCCCGCGGCGCCATGCCGGGGGCCGGAACGTTCATCGTGCGTCCGCCGAGGGTCACGTTCCGGTTGATGAGCTCCTGGAGCTCTTCGGGCATGGACGACCGCGCCATGGCGGTCTCCAGGTCGATCTTCCCGTGGATGTACAGGTCCGCCAGGGACTGGTTGAAGGTCTGCATGCCGCTCCCCGCCTGGCCCGTCTGCATGACGGAGTACATCTGGTGGACCTTGTCCTCGCGGATGAGGTTCCGGATGGCCGCGTTGGGGACCATGATTTCCACGCAGAGCACGCGACCCTTCCCCCCGCGTGCCACGAGCAGGGATTGGCAGAGGATCCCCTGGAGCACGAAGGAGAGCTGGGTCCGGACCTGGGACTGCTGGTGGCTGGGGAAGACGTCGATGATGCGGTTGATGGTCTCCACGGCCGAGTTGGTGTGAAGGGTGGCGAAGGTGAGGTGGCCCGTCTCGGCGATTCGGAGGGCCGCCTCGATGGTCTCCAGGTCTCGCATCTCGCCGATGAGGACCACGTCCGGGTCCTGGCGGAGGATGCTCTTGAGGGCGTTCTTAAAGGAGAAGGTGTCGGACCCGATCTCCCGCTGGTTCACGATGCAGGATTTGTGCGGGTGGAGGTACTCCACGGGGTCTTCGATGGTCACGATGTGGTCGTTGCGCTCCCGGTTGATCTTGTCGATCATGGCCGCGAGGGTCGTGGATTTTCCCGAGCCCGTGGGGCCCGTGACGAGGATGAGGCCCCGGGGTTTCTCGGACATGCGCTCCACGACGGTGGGCAGGCCCAGATCCTTGAACCCGCGGATCTCGTAGGGGATGGTCCGGAATGCTCCGGCCACGGCGCCCCTCTGGCTGAAGACGTTGCCGCGGAACCGGCTCAGCCCCTTGATGCCGAAGGAGAGGTCCAGCTCGAGGGTCTCCTCGAACTTGTGCTTCTGCTGGTCCGTGAGGATGGAGTAGCAGAGCTGTTTCGTCTCGGCCGCGGTGAGGGACTCGGTGTTGGGGATGGGGCTGAGCTTGCCGTGGACCCTCACCTGTGGGGGAGAGTTCACCGTGATGTGCAGGTCCGAACCCCCGTTGTCGACCATATATTTCAGGAGCTGGTGGATGGAAACAGCCATGGGGGCCTCCTCACGCCGCTAGATAACGGTTTCGCGGACCACTTCTTCCACGTTGCAGACGCCGTTCATGATTTTGATGAGGCCCGATCGGCGCAGGGTGATCATGCCGTCCTCCAGGGCCTGACGCTTGAGCTCCACGGCGTTGGCCCCCATGAGGACCATCTCCCGGAGTTGGTCCGACATCTCCATGACTTCCATGAGGGCCGTGCGGCCCTTGCAGCCCGTGTTGTTGCAGGTGGGGCAACCCTTGCCCTTGTAGACCTTCACCGTGTCCACCTCGTCCTCCCTGTACCCGAGATCCAGGAGGGCCTTCCGGGGCATCTTGATCTCCTCTTTGCAATCCTTGCAGATCCGGCGCACGAGGCGCTGCGCCTGGATGAGGTGCACGGAGGTGGCAACGAGGAAGGGCTCGATGCCCATGTTCATGAGGCGGCTGATGGTGGAGGGCGCGTCGTTGGTGTGGAGGGTCGAGAGGACCAGGTGGCCCGTGAGGGCCGCCTTCACGGCGATCTCGGCCGTCTCGAAGTCTCGGATCTCGCCCACCAGTATGATGTTCGGGTCCTGCCGGAGGAAGGCCCGGAGGGCGGAGGCGAAGTTGAGCCCGATGGACTCCTTCATCTGGACCTGGTTGCAGCCCGAGATGGTGAACTCCACCGGGTCCTCGGCGGTCATGATGTTGGTCTCGGGGGTGTTGAGCTGGCCCACGGCGGAGTAAAGGGTGTTGGTCTTGCCCGAGCCCGTGGGCCCCGTCACGAGGACCATGCCGTAAGGCTTGGCTATGGCGTTCTCGAACTTCACCATGCTCTCCGGCTCGAAGCCGAGCTTGGTCAGGTCGAGCTTCAGGCCTTCCTTGTCCAGGAGCCGCATGACGATCTTCTCGCCATGGAGGGTGGGGACCGTGGAGACGCGGTAGTCGATCTCCTTGGTCTTGTTGTCCAGCTTCATGCGCATCTTGATGCGGCCGTCCTGGGGCAGGCGCTTCTCGGCGATGTCCAGCTTGGCCAGGATCTTCAGGCGGGAGGCCATGGCCTCCTTGAGCTTCATGGGGGGCTTGAGCATCTCGTAGAGGACGCCGTCGATGCGCAGCCGGACGCGGAGCTCCTTCTCGTAGGGCTCCACGTGAATGTCGCTGGCGCCCTTCCTCACGGAGTCCGTGAGGATGAGGTTGCAGAGTTTGACCACCGGCGCGTCCTGGCTCGCCGCCTCCAGGTCCTGCGCGGAGACCTCCCCCTCATCCTCCTCCACCTCGAGGTCCGCCACGTCCTGCTTGGTGAACTCGTCCATGACCTCCTTGAGCTGGATGTCGTGGGAGGACCCGTAGTAGCGCCCGATGGCCTCTCGGATGGACGCCTCCGCCGCCACCACCGGCTCCACCTGGTAGCCCGTGATGAACCGGACGTCGTCCAGGGCGAAGACGTTGGAGGGGTCGGCCATGGCCACGGTGAGGGTGGCGCCCGTGCGCTCGATGGGGATGAGGAGGTACTTCTGCGCCACGTCGGACGGGATGTGCTTGAGGATCGACTCGTCGATCTCGAAGTGCTCGAGGTGGATGGCCGGGACGCCGTACTGCTCGGAGAGGAGCGACGTGATGTCCTCCTCCTTCACGTGTCCCAGTTTCACGAGGTTGTAGCCCAGCTTTCCGCCGTTGGTCTTCTGCAGCTTCAGCGCTTCTTCGATCTGAGTCTGCGTCACCAATCCAGCTTTGATGAGGAGCTCACCCAAGCGCTCGGCCATGGCAGGA